>CALDGN010000231.1 GCA_937942965.1 uncultured Acidimicrobiales bacterium
GGCCGCCTGTGACCAGGAGTTAATCGACGCAGTCGCTGAGGCTGGGGTTGATGCCGGGCGCCAGATCGCATCGGACTGGTTGCAGCGACGAGCTGACAAGGACAAAGCCCAAAGTCGCCATGATCGCCAGCATCGGCTGCGGCGCATGAGTGCCTACACGGATCCGCACCGCGGCACCGACGTGTTGAAGCTCGAAGGCACTACCTCCGCAATCGAAGAGCTCCGGGCCCGAATCGAGTTGCGGGAGCGCCAGCTGTGGGAAGCCGACAGCGGCCGAGACCTGGCGGCCGGAAAGCACCGGCGAACACGTGAGCAGCGGCTGTTCGATGCGGCCCAAGACATCCTCCTCGGCACAAGTGCTGCGAGCTCCGGTGGCAAGCCAGCGGTCGTCCTCAACATCAACGCGACCAACCCAAATGCAGCAGCAGAGATGGTTGGCGTCGGGCCGATCCCCGACTCAGTCGCTACCGAGATCCTCAGCCGGGCCAACATCTTCCTCAACATCGCTGATCTGCAAGGCAAGACGCTCTGGTGGGGCCGGCTCAAACGCAGAGCCACGCTCACCCAATTCATCGCCCTCGCCGCCAGAGACAAAGGCTGCGTCCTCTGCGGCGCCCACTGGCTCCGCTGTGAGGTTCACCACCTCACGCCGTGGAACTCACCCGCCAAAGGCGAAACCAACATCGACGACCTCGTGCTGGCGTGCTCGACCTGCCATCACGACACCCATGCGGCCGAGCTGACGATCGTGCGGGGTCCGAATGGCACTTGGGTCACCCGACGAGCGCTCGCCCACGAAATTGCACCCAAACGCCCACACAAGCCAGAACGCAGGCACCGAGACAAGCGACCACTCACCATCGTTGACAACGCGCCAGACAGTGATGCCGAGGGCCGGAGCCCCGGCGAAACGGCGGCGCCGACGAAGAAGCCGACATCCAAGGACTCCGATGACGAAGCCGCCTAGCTGCCGACCCTGAATCCACCCGACACGAGACGCCGCCACCAAACCTTGACCTGAGCACCACGACCGAGACCGCTGAGCACACGGGCGCGCCCCGCAGCTAGCTTTCCAAGATGCTTCCTGTGGTCGACCTGGGGTCGGGCGATGCCGCTGAACAGCTGGCGAGTGGTCTTCGCTCGTTGGGGTTCGTGCAGCTCGTGAACCATGGCGCGGATGCGACGGCAGGGGCGGGGCTGCGAGCGGCGTGTGATCGATTCTTTGCGCTGGAGGCGGAGACGAAGCGACAGTTCGTACACCCGGTGCCCGAGGCGAATCGAGGGTTTCGGGCCAAGGGCAGCGAAGCCCTGAGCTACAGCCTCGGCGAGCCGTCGCCGCCTGATCTCTTCGAGAGCTTCAATGCTGCCCATGACAGCCGGGTGGGTGATCATCCGCTTCTGGCGCAGACGCCGTGGCCTGACGAAGTTGCGGATGGATTCTCACCGGCCGCCCATGGATGGTTGTCCGAAATGGCGGGCCTGAGCAATCGGCTTGACGGGTTGATCGACGAAGTGCTCGGGACCGAGCTGGCTGCACGTTCTGACCGAGGCCCCGACACGATGGCCTGTATCGACTATCGGCCAGGCCCTGATGGGACCGAGGCTGCGCTCCCCGATCAGCAACGCATGGGCGCACATAGCGACTACACGACGTTCACGATCTTGCATGCAGATCCCGTGCCTGGGCTGCAGATCGTGACCGACAGCGGATGGGTCGATGTGATCCCAGATCCCGACTCGCTGCTCCTCAACGTCGGAGATCTGCTCGCCATGCTCACCAACGACACGTGGCCTTCGACGCTGCACCGAGTCGTCCCGATGCGGGCCGGCGCCGCTCCCGTTCGGCGGTCGGTTGCCTACTTCCACTACCCGAACCTCGACGTCGAAGTCGCACCGCTCCCCGCCTTCGGCGAGGCCCGCTACGCACCCGTCACCGTCGCCGACCACCTGCTGGGCAAGCTGACCGCTCCAAAGACCCACGAGCCCGCAACCGGCGCATCGACCGCAGCCGGGCGCCCCACCTGATTCGTCTCCGCTGCCCTGGTGAACGGGGTCGCTCCCAAAGAAGCAGCCGCGAGCCAGGTTGTTTAGCTCTTGAGGAGGAAGTCGGTCTCGTCGTCGGCGAGCAGGCTTTCGATCTCGGCGAGCAGGGCCGGGTGATCGGCGAGTCCGGGATCAGCGTCGAGGAGCGCGAACGCGTCTTCGCGAGCCTTCTCGACCCAGTACCGGTCCCGACGCAGTGACGCGAGCTTTAGGTCGCTTCGACCTTTCTGGCGTTCGCCCATGATCGTGCCCTCGCCCCGGAGATCGAGGTCGATCTCGGCGAGTTCGAACCCGTCGGTCGAGCCAACGAGGGCCTCGACGCGAGACTCGGCGATCGGGTTCGTCGCTGCGGCGACGAGGTAGCAGTACGACTCGTGGGAGCCACGCCCGACACGACCCCGGAGCTGGTGAAGCTGGGCGATGCCGAACCGATCCGCGTCGAGGATGACCATCACAGTCGCGTTCGGAACATCGACGCCGACTTCGATCACCGTGGTCGCGACGAGCACATCGAGACGGCCAGCACGGAACTGATTCATCGTCTCTTCCTTCTCCGCAGAACTCACCCGACCATGCAACAGGCCGAGCCGCAAACCAGCGAGCTCCTCGGCCTGGAGCCGAACATAGGTTTCTTCGGCCGAGGAGACTTCGAGCTTGGCGCTTTCCTCGACGAGCGGCGTGACCACGTAGACCTGGCGGCCGTCGGCGACCTGGGAACGCACGTGCTCCCACATCTTCGACTCAGCTTCGGGATGCACGCCGGTCATGTCCATCTGGCCGTGCTCGTCCTCGACAGGAAGCCGGACCCACGACGTGCGGATCGGGGTCCGTCCCGGCGGCATCTCGTCGAGCACCGACACATCGAGGTCCCCATAGACCGTCATCGCCGCGGTACGAGGAATCGGCGTCGCCGTCATCACCAACACATCAGGCACGGCACCATCAGCGCCCTTGTCCCGAAGAGCAGCCCGCTGCTCGACACCGAAGCGATGCTGCTCATCGATGACGACGAGCCCAAGCGACGGGAAACTCACCGAGTCTTGGATGAGGGCATGGGTTCCGATCAACAGATCGATCCGCCCCTGCCCGAGTGACTCGTCGATCTTGCGGCGCTCGGCCGCGGTCGTCTTGTTCGTCAGCAGCGCAATGCCGAGCGGACGAGTGCCGGTCAGCGTGCCCGGGTCCTCGACCTCGAGTCCTTCGACCATCTCACGGACACCCGAGTAGTGCTGTTCGGCCAGCACCTCGGTCGGAGCCATAAACGCTCCCTGGTGACCGCCTTGGACCGCAGCAAGCAACCCAGCAACGGCGACCACGGTCTTACCCGCACCAACGTCGCCCTGCAGCAGCCGATGCATCGGCGCCGGATCAACCAGATCACCAAACAGCTCATCGATCGTGCGGCGCTGCGCACCCGTCAGATCGAACGCCAGGTTCGCCAGGAACTGGTCGACAAGCACACCATCGGGATCGTGGCCGACACCGATCTGGCTGGCCTCGAGCTCGCGCTTACGACGCACGAGTGCCACCTGGATACGAAACAGTTCGTCGTAGATCAAGCGGCGACGGGCCTGGTCGACCTCGGACATCGTCTCGGGCGCATGGATGCGCCTCAGGGCCGTCGTGCGATCCGTCAGATTGTGGCGCTTCAAGAACGCCTCGGGCACAGGATCTGCAAGCCCTCGCTGCGCCGACCGTCGCAAGGTCTCCCCCGCCGCCAGCGTCAGCTCGGCCGTACCGATGCCGGCCTTTTCCGAGCTCGGGTACACCGGCACGATCCGCCCCGTCTGATCACCGATCAGATCGACGACGGGGTTCGTCATCTGGCGGCTGCCCCGGTACTCCTCGCAGCGGCCGAAGATGATCGCATGCATGCCCGCATGCAGCTGTCGGGTGCGCCAGGGCTGGTTGAAGAACGTAATCCGCAACCGCCCAGTCTGATCCTTGACGTCGACGAGGACCATCGTCTTGCGATTGCGGGTCTTGCGGCTGGTGACGTTGACGACCTCGACGACGACCATGCCCTCGTCGCCCGGCAACAGCTCGGCGATCGTCGCCTCGTTGGTGCGGTCGATGTAGCGGCGCGGGTACGTCGTCAGGACGTCGTACAGCGTCGTGATCCCGAGCGCCGCGAACCCAGCTTCTCGCTTCGGACCAATCCCCTTGAGACGCCCGACGGGCATCTCGTCAAAGTCGGCCAGAGAGAGCGGCGGGCCGGCCACGAACTACTCGATGCCGACGTAGTACGGGTACAGCGGTTGGTCGCCCTGATGGATCTCGACGTCGACATCGGGATGATGCTCGTCGACCCACGCTTCGATCAGCGACGTCTCGGCTTCGCTTGCGCCTTCGCCACAGATCAGGGTCACGATCTCGTGGTCCTCGTCGAGCATCGCGGCGAGCAGATTCGTCATGGCGGTGACAACGTCAGGGGCGACCGACTGGATGCCAGCGGGGCCGATACCGATGTAGTCGCCGATCGCTACCGGGCCGACATCGGTATTCACATCGCGCACCGCGACGGTGACTTCGCCGGTTACGACGTTGCCGATTGCTTCGACCATCCCGTCGACGTTGTCGTCGGCACTCGCCTGTGGGTCGAACTCGAGCAGCGCAGCGAAGCCTTCGGTGACGCTGCGGGTCGGCACGACTCGGACGGTCTTGTCCGTGTGGGCATCGACCTGTTCAGCGACGGCGATGATGTTCTTGTTGTTCGGAAGCAACAGGACTTCGTCGGCGGCGACGTAGTTCACGGCATGCAGCAACAGTTCAGTCGGAGGATTCATTGTCTGGCCGCCGAGCACCATGGCGGTCGAACCGAGCGACTCGAAAATCGCTCGGACACCTTCGCCGACCCCAACAGTGATCACGCCGCACCGGGTCTTTTCGTTGTTGTGCACGACGATGTTGCCCTGAGCTTCGTCGTCGTCTGACGCGGCCGTCGGGTCGGTGAACGACTCGATGTGTTCAAGCTCTTCGAGCAGGTCCGTCACCCGGATCTTGTGCGGGCGACCGACTGCGATACCGGCTTCGATCGATTCGCCGATCTCGTCGGTGTGGATGTGGCAGTTCCAGATGCCATCGCCGCCGACGACCACGATCGAGTCGCCAATCGCGGCCCAGGCGTCGCGGAACTCGTCGATGCGGTCGTCGGGGCAGTCGAGGAAGAACATGACCTCGTACCGGAGGTCGGCAATCGACTTCTCGCCGTCGTTCGCACTCGGCGTCGGCGCCGATGCGGTGGAGACTCGTACGTAGTCTTCGGGGGGCTCCGGCAGGTCGCGGCCGTCGATCACGTGCAGCAGCGCGTCGAGGAACAGCAGCAAGCCTCGGCCACCAGCATCGACGACGCCAGCGTCTTTGAGAACGGGCAGCATCTCGGGGGTCCGAGCGAGCGCATCGTGGCCCTGCACGCGGGCCGCTTCGATCGTTGCGACCAATGCATCGGCGTCAGATTCGGCCGACTCGCTGGATTGGACGTGTGCGGTGGCGGCTTCGCCGATCTCGCGGATGACGGTGAGGATCGTGCCCTCGACCGGCCGCTGGACGGCGCCATAGGCAGCTTCAGCTGCGACGGAGAAAGCCCGGGCCCAGTGCTCGGATTCGCTCTCGTCGGCCTGGTCGTCCTTGAGGGTGTCAGCGAGCCCGCGCAGGATCTGCGACATAATCACGCCCGAATTGCCACGGGCTCCCATGAGCGAACCGTGCGAGATGGCCTTGCAGACGGCTTCGATATCGCCGCTTCCGGCGTCGGTGCCTTCGAGCTCGGCGCACACTGATTGCAGGGTCAACGACATGTTGGTTCCCGTGTCGCCATCGGGCACGGGATAGACGTTGAGGGCATTGATCATGTCCCGGTGCGTCACGAGCAGGTCGCGAAACGCCTCGACAGTTGCGCGAATTTCAGACGCGCCAATGCGTTGGGCCACGGTCACGGGCGCCAGCGTATGCCGTTCAGCGGGTGGGTCGGAACCTCTACCGGAATCAACCTGAAACGTCGTGCACATGACGGAGTACGGTGAGACCGCTGAACCAGATATGGCACGGAGGGGTGCACGTGAATCGAGGCGGGCGCGGGCGGAATGGTCCACGAGCGGCAACCGGGGCGATCGAGGGGCGCGTCGGAGTCACGCGAACCATTGCGCTCGGCATTGTTGTCGTGCTGTTGTCGACGTTGTTGCCGAGTGGCTCAGCCGGCGCCGCTGCATCCATGTCCACTGCAGCCGAGCCAAGCGTGGCGGCGCAATCGTTGCAGCGAGATAACGCCGATGATTCGTCCATCGACCGAGACGACCCCTGGCAGCCGGCGCCAACACCTACTCCCGAGGGCCCGAGCCAAGAACAAGCGTCGCAGCACATCATCGGTGGTACGCCAATTGCGATCACTGAACGGCCCTGGCAGGTACTGATCTCTGACGAGACGTTCGGCGGAAGCTGGTGCGGCGGTTCGATCCTGGCCGCGAACCTCATCCTGACGGCCGCGCACTGCGTCGACAACGAGAACCTGGTCAACGAACAGCTCCTTGTTGTGGCGGGCACCGACCAGTGGCGAGACATCGACAACGGCCAATGGCGCTTCGCAAAGAACGTCACCGTGCATCCGACCTACAACCCCGACGGCGGATTCGACGGTTCGCAAGGTCTCGACCTGGCCCTGATCGAGCTAACCCGGCCATTGACGTACAACGCTGCGGTCCAGCCGATCGAGCTGGCTGATCCGACCGAGGCGGCTGCATCGCTTGGCACAAGCGCTGACCTCGCCGGCTGGGGTGTCGACACGATCCCAGCCGTTGACGGAGCGACGGTGACGCAGCTCCGCAACGGCGTGGGTGAGATCATCAGCGACTTCGCCTGCGGGGCACTGATCGGACGCTCCCTCAACGGGCCAGTCGAAATGTGCCTCGACACGATCGCCACATCTCAAGCCGGATGCTTCGGCGATTCCGGCGGAGGAATCACCGTCGAGATCAACGGCGTCCGCAAGCTCTTGGGCGTCGCCAGCTTCACGATCCTCGAGTGCGCATTCAACATCTTGGTGCTGGCCGAAACGGCCACCGCGACGTCGTGGATCCAAGCAAACACTCCGCCGATCACGGCCGGAGCTGGCTTCGTGAGCGGGCGCGTGTGGGACGACATCAACTTCGACAGCATCGAAGGAGCCCAAGAAGGCGGACTAGCGGGCATCGAAGTCACCCTGTCGATCCCTGCGCCCTGGCCGAGCGATGCGTCGCCGATCTCGCTGACGGCCTTCACCGACGCCGACGGCCGCTACTCGTTCGTCGCTCCGTACGGCGGGTGGTACGAGGTCAGCGTCACTCTGGATCCGATGCTGGTGATGTCGCCGCCGACCGGAGCAGGCACCGAGGCAACCAATACCGATGCCTTTGGCCGCTCTCGAGACGCGGATCTGGTCGAGCCGACGACGGCGTACACCACGCGCTTCTTGCTCACGCCTGGCTACACCGAAACCGACATTGACTTCGGCGCCACGCCCGGCGCTCTGGTGTCCGGGGTCGTGTTCGATGATCTCGATCGCAACGGTCGACGAGACGCAGGCGAACCGCTCTCGGCCGGGGTCGACGGCTACATAGACGCGGTACGGATCGACGCGGCTGGACTCAACAGATTGATCGACTTCCGCTATCTCGTGTCGGCCGACACCTTCGCTATGGCGGTCCCTCCGGGCGACTACTACCTGGCGCTTTTGGTGTTCGAGGACCGCAACGTGACGATGGCGAACCGCGGAGACGACGCGGCCGACAACGACTTCTCGCCATTTACCAACCTCACCGAGGTCTTCTCGGTGCAGGCCGGCCAGTCGTACACGTTCGACCTTGGGCTGACGCCCGCTGGCAGCGGAAACGTCTTCGCTGATGTCGCCAACACCGACTGTGACGGCGACGTATCGATCATCGATGCGCTGGTGATCGCTCAGTACACGGCTGGCCTACGGAGCGACGCTGCCACCTGTCCGCTGCCCGATCCGTCGACGCAGATCAATGCCGCGAACGCGGACATGAACCTCGACGGCGTCACCGACATCATCGACGCACTGCTCGTATCGCAATGCGATGCCGGTCTGGCCACGCCGTTCTGCATCGCACTCGAAGGCTGAGTTTCTCAGCCGAAGAAATTCTGGACCGCTGAGTCGCTAGCCGGGGGTCGCGAAGCCACCATCGTTCGGTGCCGGCGGCGCTGACTGCGACGGCGTTGCTTCTCCCGGAGGAGTTACTTTGCCGAGAGGTGCTGGCGCGGGCACGGGTGCCCCGAACCCCGGCGGTGGCGGCTGCGCTCCCGGAGCCATCCGCGGCGGTGGCGGCTGGCTGCCGCTCGGCGGCGGAGGTTGCACACCGACCGGCGGCGGTGGCTGTGCTCCAACAGGAGGCGGCGGTTGAGATCCAACGGCAGGTGGCGGCGGAGAGGTACGTGGTGTGCCGAAGCCCGGAGGCGGAGGCAGCGCGACGCCACGCGCCGAGGCAACCGGCCCGCCGGGCCCGCCGGGCAAGGATGTTCCAACGGGACCACTCATGCTGCCGGGGCCGGTGGCCACCATCGCCGTCGGTGGCGGCGGTGGCGCGAGACCGCTTCCTTGGGCTTTCGCTGCAATCGTTCGCAACCAGTCCACGACCGTCGCCTGCTGTGGCCTCGGCCATAGCGGCATCCGGGCGGTCACAAATGCCTCGATCTCTTGACCGAGCTCGGCCGCTTGTTCCCGACCCAGCTCGGGTATCCGGCGCAGGTAGTCACGGACGACCTGGTAGCCGTCGTCGCCGAGCGGCGAGGTGTCCATGTCCTTGGCCCAGACCACCAGGTAGGGCGCGGCGAAGATTGGTTGCATCCATCCGCTGCCGACGTCCTTGCGTTCCCGGATCACCATCGTCCCGGCGACGAGGTCCCCGAGACGTTGCCCTCGACGAGTGACGAGCGCCGCAACGACGGCAACGGCTCCCGAGCTTGCGAACAGGTCCACGATGGCCAGCAACGCTCGAATGAACGCATGGCGAAAACGAACCGGTGCTCCTTCGACCGTCACGACGCGGGTGCCAACGATCATCCGGCCGAAGCTGCGCCCGTTGTTCAAGGTCTCCATTGCGACCGGATAGCCGATGACGATCAGGATCAGGCCAACGAGCAGCACCACAATGCCGATGACATCGGACCCGATCGAAGCCAAACCAACGATGAACACGAGGGCGAGTAGCGCCAGCAGTTGCACGATGACGTCGACGACGATCGCGATCGAACGCGACGCCACTCCGGCCAGCTCGAAGTCGAGCACCACCGCCTCGGGTGTGACGATCGAGCCACTGCCCCGGCGGACGTCGTAGCCGTCCACGGTCTCATAGGTACCCAGTCCGCTCATCGCACCAGCCCCGCAGTCTCGACACGGGCTTGCGCACTACTCTGTCGGGCATCGCGAACATCGATCGCTTCATCCGGGAGCACGAACAGAGCTGGCTGCGCCTCGACGAGTTGACCACGCGTGTGCGCCGCAAGCCCAAGGGCATGAACGCCGCTGAGCGCACCGAGTTCCTCGACCTGTACCAGCGAACATCGGCGCACTTGTCGCAGCTGCGATCGCAAACCCCCGACCGTGATCTCGACGCTCGGCTCACACGCCTGCTGGCCGACGCATCGGGCGCGCTGTACGGCCAGTCCGAAGGCGGCGCTCGCGCGATCGCCACGTTCGTTCGCGAGACGTTTCCCGCCGCGCTGTGGCATATCCGCCGCTATGTCGGTATCGCCACGCTGCTGTTCTTGGTGCCCGCCGTCATCACCGCACTGTGGGTCGGGCTGTCCGATGATGTGCGTTCGTCGATCCCACCTGCGGTTGCCGAGACCTACGTCAACGAGGACTTCGAGGACTACTACTCGAGCGAAGCTGCGGCCGAGTTCGCCACATCGGTCTTCATCAACAACATCTGGGTGTCGTTCCTGGCCTATGCGGCCGGCATCGTGTTCTGTATCGGCACGGCGTTTGTGCTGATCTCGAACGGCGTGCTCATCGGTCAAGCCGCCGGCCTGTTCATCGACGCCGGGCAGCTGCCCCGCTTCTTCGGGCTGATCTTGCCGCATGGTTTCTTGGAGCTGACGGCGATCGTCATCGCCGGAGGCGCGGGCTTGGTCCTCGGTTGGACCGTGATCGCGCCCGGCGACCGGAGCCGATCCGACGCCTTGGCCGAAGAAGGACGCCGCTCCGTCGTTGTCGTGCTTGGGCTGATCGTCGTGTTCCTGGCCGCGGCGCTCATCGAGGGTTTCGTAACCGGTTCGCCGCTGTCGACGTTTGTCCGCGTGGGCATCGGCGCATCGAGCTGGGTTGCGTTCTTGCTCTACGTCGCCGTCTACGGACGCCGTGCCGCGGCGCTGGGCAAGACCGGACAGTGGGGCGACAGCCGCCCGAGCTGGGAAGACGGCCGCGACGAGGTCCTGTCGAGCCGAGCCACGGTCGGCATCGGCCAAGACTGAACTCACGCGCACTGGCCACGCTTCGACTCGCGGGGCGCCGCTCACAGCGTGCCCCTTGCTTTGAACTTCAGGTAGGCATCGGCGATCTCGCCGGCGAGCGACGCAGGCGCGGCGTCGACCACGGTTGCGCCGAGCGACTCGAGCCGGATGCGGGCCTCTCGACGCTCATCGAGGGCTTGAATGGCAGCCGCACGACGGTGCGCGCTCGCGGCGTCGGCCACCGGAGCAGCCGCCCACGCCTCGACCTCAGGATCGATCACCGCACCGATCAGCACCAGGTGGCTTCGGGCCAGCAGCGGCAGGGCGGGAATGAGTGACTCGTCGACCACCTGCACCGACAGATCCGTGAGCACGACGAGCATCGCTCGACGGCGGAACCTCGATGCAGCTGCCGAGAACGCGCCGCGGTAGTCGCTCTCGACCAAGACGGGTTCGAGTCCGTACAACGCCCGAGCGATGCGGCCAAGCTGGGTGCGTCCGGCCGACGGAGCAATCACCGATTGCACCTGGCGATCGAACGTGATCAGCCCACACTTATCGCCGAGCGCAGTCGACACCGAAGCAACGGCGAGACAGGCGTCCATTGCGTGTTCGACACGGGGCACGCCATCGACACGACCAGCCATCACGCGACCGTTGTCGAGCAGGCACACGACGCGCTGGTTCTGTTCGGCTCGAAAGACCCGCACGATCGGCTTCGACGAGCGAGCCGTCGCTCCCCAATCGATACGCCGGTAGTCATCGTCAGGGCCGTACTCGCGGAGCCGGTCGAACTCGGTGCCGGTGCCGAGACCACGTGACGATCGGGCGCCGACTTCGAGGACTCGGGCTTGGGTGATGCGCAGCTCGGCGTCTTCTCGGGAGCGGAACGGCGGGAGGATTCGCAGGTGCGCGGGCAGCGAGCGATGGGCTTGGCGGGCGCCGAGCCCGAGGGGCCCCTCGACTCGAACGGTCATCTTCTCGATGAAGAAGTCACCTCGGCGGGCGGGATGGAACCGGGTCGTGACGTCGGCGGCGCCACGGGCGGGCAGTCGGACTCGCATGCGGCGTGTGTCGGCTCGCAGCGACGGTGCAAGCTCGTCGGCGAAACCCACGGTGACGGGCACCGAGCCGCGGTTCTCGAGCCGCCACTGGATCGCGCCCTCGACCGACAGCGCGATCGCTGACGGCATGTTCCGTTCGATCGCGACCCGCTCGGGGTCGCCTGCCAAGAGCGAGTCGATGAGGGCCAGCACAAGCAACGCGGCCGTTGCGACAACGACAGGGCCCGGGAGATCCCAGGGCCCCACCGGGAGCGACTCGGGAACGCCCGGCCAGCGGTTGGGCCCCAACGCCATCGCGATCGCGACGACAACGCCGAGTACGGCGAGTCGAGCGGTCGGGACGACGTTGAAGAAGCGCATTGGGGTAAACGGGTCCGATCAGCGGGGCGCCGGCACGGCAGCCAGGATCGAATCGAGCACGGCATCGGTGGTCAGCCCATCGAGTTCGAGTTCAGGACGCAACATGATGCGGTGTCGCAGCGCGGGGCGAGCCATTGCCTGCACTTCGTCGGGCGTCGCGAATTGCCGACCAACGAGCCAGGTCCAGGCCTTGGTTCCGTGGAGCAACGCGGCGGCGCCACGTGGCGAAACGCCCATCATCACCGACGCTGACTCGCGGGTCGCCCGGCACAGATCGACGATGTACTTGATGACCGAATCGTCGACGTGCACTTGGCGCACGAGCGCTCGCGCCGCAGCGATGTCCTCGGGTCCGGCGACCGGCGTAACGCCCGCCGCTGCGACCTGATGCGGGTCGAGGCCCCGATGGTGGCGAGCGAGCACTTCGTACTCTTGCTCAACCGTTGGATAGTCGATGATCAGCTTGAGCAGGAACCGGTCGAGCTGGGCTTCGGGAAGCGGATAGGTGCCCTCGTACTCGA
>CALDGN010000232.1 GCA_937942965.1 uncultured Acidimicrobiales bacterium
CGTCGTCCGGAGGTGTGGCGCTCGACGAACTCGATGAGCACTTCATGCTTCGGTCTCTTCCGGGCGTCTTTGTGGCGGGCGAGATGCTCGACTGGGAAGCCCCAACCGGCGGCTACCTCCTTCAGGCGTGCTTCAGCACCGGCGTCGCCGCGGCTCGGGGCGTGTTACGCCGTTTCGACGCTCCAGCAACTGGCAGCTGAGCCCTTCAGATCTGAAGCTTCCGACTGCCAGATGCCGCATTGGCCCGTATCTGGCAGTCGATCGCATCACGAGTGATGCCCTGAACTGCCAGTTGCGCTGGCTGGGGAAGTTCGCGCCGCGACGGGTCGGCTGCGTAGCGTGGCGCAATGACCTCGCAGCTCTCGCCACGCCTGTTTGACGCAATCGGCATCGAGGTGCCGATCGTCCAATCCGGCATGGGCGGCGTCGCAGGTCCCGAGCTGGCGTCGGCCGTGTCGAACGCCGGTGGCCTGGGTGTGCTCGCCGCGTTGCGGCTGGAGCCAGACCAGGTCCGTGCCGGCATCGCCCAGATGCGAGAGCTGACCGACCGGCCGTTCGGCGTGAACATCTGGCTCCACGATGACGTCCGTACGCCGCCGGACCCCGACTCGATTTCTGAAGATGTGGTGCGTGGCGCCCAGTCGGTGTTCAACGAGTTCCGGCCGCGCTTCGGTCTCGCGAGTTCACTGGAACGACCGCCCGCAGGCGCCGACCTGGTGAATGCGGCGCTCGAAGTCATGATCGAGGAGCAGATCCCCGTCTTCTCCGCTGCCATCGGCGTGCCCGAAGCTGCACTGGTCGAGCGCTTCCATTCGGTAGGCACCAAGGTCGTCGCCATGGTCGCAACGCTCGACGATGCAACTGCTGCCGTCGCGAACGGCTGCGATGCGGTGGTAGCCCAAGGAACCGAATCGGGCGGACATCGAAGCTACGGGCAGAAGCACGATCGCGCGGGCGCCACCGGACAAAGCACATTGGCGCTCGTGCCGCAGATGGTCGACGCCGTTGGAGCACAGGCGCCGGTGCTCGCAGCAGGCGGCATCGTCGACGGTCGAGGCATGGCGGCGATGCTCGCGCTTGGCGCTGATGGCGTGCTGCTCGGAAGCCGGTTCGTGGCCACGAAAGAGTCCCAGGCCAGTGACCTGTGGAAGCGGCGCATGACCGAAGGCGACCGCACGACGACGATGACGGATGGGTTCACCGGCCAGTGGGCTCGCGTCCTGTCATCGGACTTCACCGAGGCCTGGGACGCCGCCGGCCACGCGGCATTGCCGGGCCTGTTGCAGGCCGCTGCGGGGCGTGACGTCATCGCCGCCGCCAAGCGGGAGAACGACGACCAGGTCCAGCCGCTGTACGCCGGTGCTGCGGTCGCGTCGATGACCGGTATTCCGGGCGCAGGCGAGGTTGTCGCTGAGATCGCAGCCGAAGCCGCCACGATTCTCGGCCGCTGACCAAGTCCGTCAGGGGCTCAGTCGCGCGATCTCGTCGGGGGAGAAGCCGAGATCGCTCAGCACCTCGGCGGTGTGTTGACCCAAAGATGGCGCCGCGGTGGTCACGCCGACTGGCGCATCGCTGAATGAGAACGGCATGCCGACGACCCGATGCTCCCCATACACCTCGTGGTCGAGATCGACGACGTACCCGTTGGTCTCGACCTGCTCGGTGCGGATCGCCTCGTGCGGCGTGTTGTACGGCGAGCACGGGTAGCCGATCGCCGTCAGCTCTGCCATCCATTCCGCGGTGGTCCGCGTTGCGAAAAGGGCCTCGGCCTGCTCGACGGTCGCCCGAGTGTGAGGATCGTCCTCGGTTGCCGCAGGCGGGAGCCGGTCGACCCCGGTGAGATCGTGAAAGCGTGTCATCAGACCGGGCGAGTAGCCGGCGATTGAGATCAGACCGTCCGAGGTCCGGTAGGGGCGCACGTACAACCGGTAGAGCCCGCCGAGCGCGACCAGGTTCGCTTCGTAGTGGCTGCGCTGATCATCGAAGCCGGTGCCGGCTTGACGAAGCAGAGCGAGTTCTTCTCGAAGCCCTGCCGTCCGCTCCGCGTCGGGAGCGAAGCCGGACATCAGCGGCGTGCCGAGCGCGAGGGCGGTGCCGAGCAGCGATGCGTCAACCCTCTGGCCCTCGCCCGTTCGCTCTGCGTGTCGTAGCGCGGCAAGCACCGCGGCCGCTGCATAGCCGCCGCTTCCGAAGTCGACGAAAGCCGGGCGGGTCGCGAGCGGCGTGTCGTTGACCGACCGGTTCATCGACCAGCCCAGTCCCGATGCGCCCTGGATCAGTGGGTCATAACCACCCCGGTCAGCATCGGGCCCGATCGGACCGAAGGCCGTGAACTCGAGCGAGACAAGCGACGGCTTCACGGTCTTGACGCGGTCCCAGTGCAGGCCGTACCGCTCGAAGTCCGTGCGCTTCAGACCGATCAACAAGATGTCGGCCCACTCGATCAGCCGATCGATCACCGGTCGAGTCGCCTCGTCAGCGAGGTCGAGGACGATCGCCCGCTTGCCGGGATTGATCGTCGCGAAGGCACGGCTCTCGTTCTCGGCGATCGGTGCAAGGTGCCGCATCGCGTCGCCGGTCGGAGGTTCGACCTTGATCACATCGGCGCCCATCCCCGCCAACAGCCGGGCGCACTGGGGGACCGCGGCGTTCTGGGAAACCTCGACGACTCTGACGCCGGCCAACAGCCCGTTGGTGCCCGGATCCGAACCAGTGGAAGTCATGGAGCGACCCTAGGTGGTGCGCCGCTTCCGACGAAGACGCGACACCTTCAACGTGGTCGATACCCCGGCGTGGGTCGAGCGTTAGGCTCGCTCTGATGACTGAGCCGTCCGTACCTTCGCTCGACGAGCCCGCTTCGGGCCCTGTCGGCATCATCATGGGAAGCCAAAGCGATTGGCCGACCATGCGGCTCGCTGGCGACGTGCTCGACCAGCTCGAGGTCGGCTACGAGGCCCGCATCGTCTCGGCCCATCGGACCCCTGACCGCATGTTCCGCTATGCCGAAACGGCACGAGATCGGGGCCTGCAGGTAATCATCGCTGGCGCTGGGGGAGCGGCGCATCTTCCCGGTATGTGTGCGTCGAAGACTCCGCTTCCGGTGCTCGGCGTGCCGATCCAGAGCCGGGTTCTGTCCGGACGCGACAGCCTGCTGTCGATCGTGCAGATGCCCGCTGGCATCGCCGTCGGCACGCTCGCGATCGGCGATGCCGGAGCAAAGAACGCCGGACTGCTCGCGGCCCAGATCCTGGCGATCACCGACGGTGCACTCGCGGAGAGGCTCGACGCCTATCGAGCTGCCATCACGGCCAGCATCGCTGAAGCGCCCGTCGATGAGTGACCTCACAGGCCCGCTGCCGTCGGGCGGAGTAATCGGAGTCCTCGGCGGAGGGCAACTGGGCCGCATGCTGGCGCTCGCTGCCGCACCGCTCGGGCTTCGCACCCACATCTTCTGCCAGAGCGATACCGAACCGGCCGCCCAGGTGACCTCGCTCGTCACGGTCGCTGCATTCGACGATCTCGATGCTGTCGCCGCGTTTGCGCAGGCCTGCGAGGTCGTCACGACCGAGTTCGAAAACGTTCCCGTTGCCACGCTTCAGGCAGCGGCCGAACACTGTCCCGTTGCTCCGGGTCCGATGGCGCTGCAGATTGCCCAGGACCGCTTGACCGAGAAGACGTTCATCGCGAACCTTGGCGTTCCTGTCGCCCCGTTCGTCGCCGTCGACTCGGCCGAAGATCTACTCGCGGCTGCAGAGCAGATCGGGTTGCCTGGCATTCTGAAGACCCGACGCCTGGGCTACGACGGCAAGGGCCAGGTTCGGCTCGGCGCCGACCTTGACGCAGACGGCGCTGCTGCCGCCATCGAAGAGATCGCCGGAGCGCCAGCAATCCTCGAAGGTTTCGTCGACTTCGATCACGAGATCAGCGCAATCGTCGTACGCGATCGCAGCGGCGCAGTGGTTGCCTACGACCCGCCTCGCAATGATCACCGCTCGGGCATCTTGCACACCTCGACGGTGCCGAGCCAGACCCCAGGGCGGCGAGCCGATCAGGCCATTCAGCACGCAACGACGATCGCGACCGCACTCGACTATGTCGGGGTGCTCGCCGTCGAGTTCTTTGTCGTCGACGGCGCTGCCTTGGTCGTGAACGAGATCGCGCCGCGGGTGCACAACTCAGGTCACTGGACCACCGACGCGTGCAATGTCTCCCAATTCGAGAACCACATGCGGGCCGTCGCTGGATGGCCGCTGGGTTCTACCGCCCGCCATAGCGACGCAAAGATGACGAACCTCATCGGCGACGAGATCGACGGCATCGCCGTCTGGGCACAGCGAAGCGACGTCGCCATCCACGACTACGGCAAGGCAGCGGCGCGGCCCGGTCGCAAGATGGGACACGTCACCGAAGTCGCCGACCGCTCCTAGCGCGCTCCGAGCAGAGGTCCCGCATGGAACGTGTCGAGCTCCCCGATGAGATGACAATCCTGGCGCCCGACGGTTCCGAAGTGCGGGTACTTGCTCAAGCCGAGCGGGGGTCGATGGCGCACTTCCGGCTCGCCCAAGGCGAGACGTCAATTGCGAAGCAGCACCGAACGATCGAAGAGCTCTGGTTCTTCGTGAGCGGGCGAGGCGAGATGTGTGTCGGCGACGAGGTCTGCGTGGTCGAGCCGGGCGTCAGCATCATGATCCCGCCTCAGACCCGCTTCCAGTTTCGCTGCCTCGACGGCACCCTCGACGCGGTCGCCGTCACGATGCCGCCGTGGCCCGGCGAAGACGAAGCCCTCGACGCCGAGCCCTACTGGCACTGACAAACCCCAGGCGAGGATTTCGCGCCGCGATCTAGCCTCGGGCCATGACGACCACGCTTGCGCACTACGTACTGGGACTGAGCGGCTTCGCGTTACTGCGCCGCTGGTACGAAGACGACCAGCGTGTCGAGGAGCGTCTGTCGCAGCTGCTCGAGCTCGCAGCAAACGCCGAAGATGACGAGCTTCTGAGCCTTGAGCTCGGGACCCGTGAGCTGGAGATGGTCGAGGGGTACACGGTGTGGTCGGGCCGTTACGACGGGCCGAATCCACTCATTGATTTCGAAGAGACGTTCTGCGGACCCCTCTACGAAGCGCTTGCTGCCGAGCAACAGGGCGGCCAGGCACTCGACGCCGGGTGCGGCACCGGACGTACGACCAAGCGACTGGTCGAGCTCGGCTACACCGTCATCGGCACCGACCTCACGCCGGCGATGCTCGACAAGGCACGCAAAAACGTCGCTGGCGTCGAGTTCCGCGAAGGGCGCTTCGAGGCGTTGCCGATCGATGATGCGTCGGTTGATCTGGTGACGTCGACACTCGCGGTCTGCCACGCCGACGATCTCGGACCCGTGTTTGCCGAATTCGCTCGGGTGCTCCGTCCCGGAGGGCGTGTGTTCGTGACCGACCCTCACCCGACGGCAACGTTGTGCGGCGGCCAGGCGTTCTTCCCCGAAGGGATCGACTTTCCCTTTGTGCGCAACCAAGGCCGTCCGGTTTCCGACTACTTCACCGCCGCAACGGCGGCCGGGCTCACCGTTTCGGCACTCCACGAGCCGATGATCTCTGACGCGGGGATCGAAGCCGATCCGATGTTCGGGCTCTTTCCGGACTTGCTTCGAGCGGCGCGAAGCGGCATCCCGTGGCTACTTGTGATCGAG
>CALDGN010000233.1 GCA_937942965.1 uncultured Acidimicrobiales bacterium
GGCTCGTTTCGACCCTGGCTGGCCCAGATCACCCGGCGCCTGATCGTCGATCATCATCGTGCGGCGGCTCGCACGATCTGCACAGACTTCACCGACAGCGAACATGACATCGACGCCGAGGACTGGACGCCCCACGACTGGGCGACGGTCGGAGAGCTCGCCGACACCCTCAAGGTCGCGATCGACGGGCTATCACCTCGAGACGCCACCGTCATCGAACTCGCGACGACGTTTGGGTTCAGCGCCAACGAGATCGCGGCAGCGCTCGACGTGGAACCTGGTCACGCACGAGTGCTCTTGCACCGGGCCCGAGGACGCCTGAGCAAGGCGCTCGTCGACGTCCGGGGGTGATGCACATGTACTCGATCACCATCACCGCCCCGACCGGCGTGACGACCCATCAGGTCGATCGCGAGCTCTCGATTGGCCGCGACGGAACCGACATCGTCGTGGAGCATGTTGGCGTGAGCCGGCGCCACGCGACCATTGCGCCCGGCGACGGCTACTGCGTCGTCGCCGACGTGGGCAGCTCGAACGGCACCTTCATCAACGATGCCCGTATCCAAGTGCCCACAATGGCGCGACCGGGCGACGTCGTGCGGTTCGGGACCGAGGTCACGCTCACCGTGAGCCGGTCCGAGCCGGTACGCCCGCACGCTGTCGAGCAAGCGACTCCCGACGCGGATACGGATGCAATTGCTCGCGATGGCATCGAGGTGCGCTGGATCCGGCGAAGCGCGGGCCGCAAGGCAGCGAAGTCGATGCTTGACCGAGCTCGACGGGCACGCCGCAAGCTGGCGGGCTTCGGCAGCGAAGCAACGGGCCAGACCGTCACGATCCACCTGGTCGACCCGATCGTTCGCGATGACGAGCTCATTACGAGCGGCACGATTGTCGACCCGGCGAGCTCACAGATGTGGTGCGTCGTCTCGCCCGAGGCGAGCCCCGAGGACCCGACGCGAGCGATGGCGCTCATCTTCGGCGCGACCCTTCCTGGCGCCGATGCGTTGGAGACCTTGATTGCTGGCTACGGCTTGGCGCTATCTGGCAACCACGACGCAGCGCCGGGCGACTGGACCGAACTCGACGAGCCAGCGCAGAGCCAGACGGCGGCCGCGTTCGTCCACCACCTGATCGAACAATCCGATGACGAGACCGTGCGCGAGTTCCTGGGCGCACCGGCCACCGCCATCGATGCTGCGGCGCGCCGTCTGTTTGGCAAAGGCACCGAGCAGTTAGTTCGATCGTGGATCGCCGCCGATGCGTCGGACCTTAAGTCGACCGATTTCATCCGGCTCGCGTTCCGTCGCCTGTGGCCGTACAAGGTCCGACAGGCTGAGGTCTTCGTTTACATGCTGCTGAGCCTGGCGTTCACCTCGGTGTACCCGTTCGTCACCCGCCATCTCTTCGACGAAGTCATTCCGAGCGAGGACTTCAGCCGAGTCTGGAAGCTCCTGTTGCTGCTCGTGGGCGCCTTCGCCGTGTCGCTGTTGGCGTCGGTTCGCCGCTCGGTGCAGAGCAGTTACATCTCCTCGTCGGTCGTGCGAGACATCCGCCAAGAGATGTTCGACCGCACCCAACGCCTCGATTCACAAGCCATGGACGGCTACCAGCAGGGCGAAGTGCTGTCCCGCATGTTCCAAGACGTCGGCCAGCTGCAGAGCGGCTTGTCGGCGATGATCAACACCGGCATCTTCCAGTTCGTGTCCCTGCTCGTAAGTGGCGCGATCATGTTGTCGGTCAACCTCTGGCTGGGTCTGCTGGTCTGCGTCGGCGCTCCGATCATCGCGATCGTGTACCGCCAGATGGGCGACGGGGCACAGAAGCGCAGCATGGCGCTCCAAGAAGACGGCGCAGCACTCATGGGCGTCGCTTCCGAGAACTACCAGGCCGGACCGGTCGTCAAACTGTTCCGCCTCGAAGCCCACGAGAGCGCTCGCTTCTCTCGTGCGTCGGACAAGGTCATTCGTTCGATGCAACGGCTGGCCTTGTTCAGCGGACTGTTCGGCCTATCGGTCAACTTCATCATGACGTTGCTCCAGGTGACCGTGCTCGGCGTCGGTGCCTGGATGATCTTCGAAGGCAACTTCACCCTCGGCGGCCTCGTCGCCTTCCTGGCCGTGATGGGCGAATTCCTTGGACCCGTCACCGACCTCACCACGCTCGGCCAGACAATGCAGCAGTCGATGGGCTCGCTCAAGCGGGTCGAAGAAGTCACCACTGCACCGATGGAGCCGGCGGGCGAGGACCTGCCACAGCTGACACCCGTCGCTCGGTCGATCGAGTTGCGGGAGCTGAGCTTCTCCTACACCGCCGAGCGACGGACACTCGACGGGCTCAACGTCAGGATTCCCGCCGGAAGCCGCACGGCATTCGTCGGACCCTCGGGCAGCGGCAAGTCGACAGTGCTGCAGGCGCTGATGCGTCTCATCGAACCTGACGAAGGAGCGATCCTGGTCGACGGCGTCGACCTGCGGGAGCGGTCCTTGTCGTCGTGGCGTCGCCAGATCGGCGCCGTGTTCCAGGACCCGTTCCTGTTCGATCTGTCGCTGGCCGAGAACATTGCACTGGGCGGCGACGAGCCGACGCGTGACCAGGTCGCGGCAGCCGCAGCCGCAGCGGAGATCGATAGCTTCCTCGGTCAACTTCCCGAAGGCCTCGACTCAGCCGTCGGTGAAGGCGGCTCGATGTTGTCGGGTGGTCAGCGACAGCGAGCGGCGATCGCCCGGGCGCTCGTCGGCAACCCGGGTGTGCTGATCCTTGACGAGGCGACCTCGGCGCTCGACGCGGCCACCGAGCGGGCGATCAACGACACGATCGACCGCGCTGGCAGCGGTCGCACCGTCATCAGCGTCACCCACCGCCTCACGGCGATCACCGACTACGACCTGATCGTCGTGCTGGTCGACGGACGGGTTGAGTCCCAAGGCACCCATGAGCAACTGCTGGCCGAACGCGGCACGTACACGCAACTGTGGTGCGAGCAGACCGGAACCCCGATGCCTGATGCTCCTACGGTCGATGTTGCGGCATCGCTCGCCGAGCTCGCCGTGTTCCGAGGCGCGGCCCCAAGTGCACTCGAGTCGCTCGTCGAGTCCGGGCACGTCGCTCGACTCGACACCGGCACCACCGCAACTCCGCAACCGGGCGGGCTCTCTGTCGTCCTGTCCGGTCGAGCGGTCATGACCGGCTCGACCGGCGAGGTCCGCGAGATCGGACCGGGCGATGTGGTCGGCGCGACCGCGCTCCATACCGACGCCGTCGGCCTGGCCACCATCGAGGCCCGCGAGCCCATCGAGCTTCTTGTGTTCGAACCGAACGCGTTGGTCCCATTTGTGACCGCCTATCGATCGGGCGTCAATGCCGTGGCCCTACCCGAACATGCAAAGACACTGGTCCGGGCAACGATCACCCGAGAGGGCGGACTTGGCGCGCTGCATGCGGGCGCGGCCCGAGCGACGATCGCGATGGCAGCGATGCCAGCGCCGACGGGGTCGAACGTTCGCTCGACGGTGTCGGTGCAGGCGCCCCGCCACTGACGGCTGACCCGGTTCCACTCACCACGTTTCCAGCACACCCCTCGGCTGCGCACTGCGCGGAATGGAGTTCACATGGCGGCAACTCGACCCACCTATCAAGCACTCGTGGACGCAGCGGTCCAAGCGACACAAGCATCGTCGGGGTGGCTACTCGCTGACGAGGCCGACGGTATGCGAGTCGTCGCGACCAGCGGCCAAGCAGCGTCTCACCAGGAACTCGGAGCGACCGTCGAAGCTCGCGGCGCAAAGGCCTATGTGCTCGCCGCTGGCCAGCCGACGGCGCTCCTCCCCCAGCCCGGCGACCTCGACAACGCCGACGCTGGCGGTGCTGCTGGCGTGCCGTCGTCGCTACTGGCCGTGCCGTGCGGCGAAGACGACGTCGTTGGTGTGCTCGAAGTGTCAGGCAAGGCCGGTGGAGCGAACTTCGACTTCGCCGACATCTCCGCGCTCTCGGGATTGGCCCGCGTCGCAAGCGCCGCGCTCATCGAACAAGACGCGGTCGAAGTCACGGTCGCTTCACCTGCCCAGCTCGCGGGTGAACTGACTGCGCTGGCCAGCCGAAACCCTGCCCGCTACCGCGACGTCGCTCGAATCGTCGAGTCCATGCTGAGCATCGAGACATGAGCGACGCCCGTCCGGCCTGGAGTCAGGAGTCTGCATTCCTGCAGATGCCCGACCTCGCCCGCCTCGAACGGTTCTCACCCGAGTGGGCACTCGAAGGATCGACCGGACGCGGCGTCCGCGTCGCCGTCATCGACTCTGGCATTGATGCCACCCATCCCGATCTCGATGACTGCATTGACGTCGACGGTGGCCGAGATTTCAGCGTCGACGAGGACGGGAATGTCGTCGTCGCCGAAGGCCCTCACGATGACGTCTTCGGCCACGGCACCGCGTGCGCCGGCATCATCCACGCGCTCGCCCCCGACGCAATGATCACGAGCGTGCGGGTGCTGGGCCCTGGCTTGCGCGGCAAAGCCGCCGCCTTTCACGCCGGCCTGCAATGGGCCGTCGACGAAGGCTTCGACGTCATCAACCTGTCCCTCGGAGCCGGTAAGCGCGACTGGGCACTGGCATTCCACGAGGTGTGCGATCGCGCCTACTTCGGGAACTCGTTCATCGTCACCGCTGCGAACAACATCGAACGCTCCAGCTTCCCGTCGCTCTACGCATCGGTGACGAGCGTTGCGTGCAACACGACCGATGACCCGCTGCGGTTCCACTTCAACCCCGATCCGCCGACCGAGTTCCTCGCCCGCGGCATCGACGTCGAGGTCCCGTGGCTCAACGGTGAATCGACCGTCACGACAGGCAACTCATTCGCAGCCCCACACATCGCCGGCTTCGCGGCGCTCGTCAAGGCGAAGCATCCCGAGCTAAGACCATTCCACGTGAAAGCCGCCCTGTGGGCGTGCGCCGCGAACGTCCGCGACCGCACCGAGACGATCGAGCTCGCCAACCAACCTGCACCAGCGCCTTCGTTCCGCCGCACAGCCGTCTTACCTGCCGCCACGGCACCTGGTGCCGAACCTGCGACGGAGGCGACACCGACGCCGGTCGCGCTGGCACCGTCCCCAATGCCGACGCTCGATGACATCACCATCGGCGCCCCGATCGCCGAAGGCGCGTGGGGAACGGTCTGGACCGCTCGCCGAAGCGATGGCAGCCCCGTCGCCGTTCGACGGGTCGACCGGGCATTGGCGAACGACCCGGCCCTGCTGGAGCGCTTCCTTGCCAGCGTCCGAGCCGCAGCGACGATCGATCATCCTCACGTACTTCCGATCGAAGAGCTGATTGAGATGGACGATCACGTGCTCATCGTGATGCCCCATGCCTCGGGCAATCTTGCCGAGATCGATACACCGGCGACCACCGAAGACGCATGCCTCGTCGCGCTCTCGCTGTTGAGCGGGCTCAACGCGGCTCACCGCGCCGGTGTCTTCCACGGCGATGTCCGGCCGCGCAACGCGCTCATCGACGGGCGCCGACGCATCGTGACGAGCGACGTCGGCCTCGCTGCTCCGCTTCAGAGCAATGCCCGCACCATGGTCGACTTCGATGCGGCTGAGTGGCAATGGCGAGCGCCCGAGCTCGCGACCGGAGGCGCCGTCGGCGCCTATACCGACGTGTACGCCGTCGGAGCGATTCTGTGGAACCTGCTCACCGGCGACTCGCCCTACCCGGTGGCTGGGTCACTCGCAGAGCTTGCCACTCGTGCTGGTCAGCCGATCGCCCCCGGGGCGTTGCCCTCGATCGTGCCGCCCACGATCGCAACGACCCTCGGCTATGCCGTCGCCTTCGAGCCGGCATACCGATGGGCCAGCGTGGCTGACTTCGCCGCATCGCTGCATCACGCGGCCGAGGCGGATCTCGGTGATGGATGGATGTGGCGGAGCCGCTTCATCCTCGACGGCGTCACCAGCGCCGTGACCGGTAGCCGCTGACCACGGCTACCGGGCGAGTAGTCGCTAGCGGCGCTCGACGAGCTGCCACTCCGTCGTCGTCGCCGCAGTGGCAAGGTTGGCGCGCAACGACCCGGGCTTCCAGGTGCCCGTTGCCTCGTGACTAAAGCCAGAGACCTCGTCATCGTCGTCTGATGGTGGAGGCGACATCAGCGCCTCGACGCCCGGACCGATGAGCACCGCGAACAGCTCGCGTTCAGAGGCCGAGAGCGTCTCCGCGAAGGTGCGCACCTTGTCGAGCAGTGCGACAGCGGGGGCATTGTCAGGGGAAGTAGTGGTCGTCATGAGGACTCCTTGGAGTGACGCGGGGCAGACACGAGACGCACTCCGACCACCTGCGTTACATCCGTCACCGCTGTAACGCAGCGACTCGCTCGTCGTCGTGCTGAACACATCCGAGACACGGATGGTCACAGTGAAAGGACACGACATGGCTGACAATGACGCCACGACGGACGCCGAGGGAGGGGATGGTCTTCCCGGGCCAACCGAACTCGCCGTATCAATCGTTGCGGGACCCGAGTACGAGATCACAGACCGGCTCTCGGCCGCACTCGAGGAGGTCGCAAATGCGATCGCCGAAGCAGAAGCCGACGAAGTCGCTGGTTTCAGCTTTAGCCCCGGCCTGACGCTCGGTGGCGCCGGTGACTTCGCAGCCCCCATGGGGCCTGAGGAGTTCCTCAAGATTGGTTGCGTACTTCGCGGCACCGGCTGCACCTGCAAGGGCGGTTCCTCCTACTCGTCAAGCGCCCGAGCGGCGTTCCCGACTTCGTTCTGATGCGCATCAGCCGCTACGCCGTCTGGTCCGACAACCCCGAAGGAGCGGAAGAAGTATCCGCCGTCTTCAGTGGGATGTCGGGAACGCTCATCCGGCTTCACCCCGGAGAACGCGAGGCCATAGAACGATTCGTCGCTACTGGCGAAACCACCCTCGACCCGGCGCGTCTGCGGCAGTTTGTCGAGTGGCAGCTGCTCGTCTCATCGAACCACGATGAGCGCGAGCGGCTCCGCCACCGATACGACATCAACCGTCACGACGCCTCTTCACTCGACCTCACGCTCGTCACGTCGCTCGGTTGCAACTTCGACTGCCCCTATTGCTACGAGTCGAAGCGCCCTTCGCTCATGAACGCCGAGGTGCAACGGGCGGTGCTCGAACTCGTCGACGACTGCGGTCCTGTGCTGCAGAACTTGTCGGTCACCTGGATGGGCGGTGAGCCCTTGCTCGGCAAGGCGTCGCTCTTCGATCTTTCCGACGAGTTCATCGCTCGTTGCGATGAGCGGGACATCGACTTCAACGCCAACATCATCACGAATGGCTGGCTGCTCGATCAGGCAACTGCGCGGCGTCTCAACGAGCTGCACTGTTCGAGTGCGCAGGTCACGATCGACGGGCCGCCGGACACCCATAACAAGATGCGTCCTCGGGTTGGAGGAGATCCCACCTTTGATCGCATCGTCGAGAACCTGGTTGCTGCGGCCGACGAGATCGACATCTCGGTCCGCGTGAACATCGACGTCTCGAACCTCGCACGTGTTGACGAGCTCTTCGGCCTCCTTCGCGACGCCGGCCTCTCGGAACGCATCACCGTCTACCCCGGCAAGATGACGAGCATCGGCGACAACCCCGACGCCCCGATGGCCACGTACGAGAAGCGTTGCTACACCGGACCCGAATTCGCCAAGGTCGAACTCGAGTTCACGGCGTTGGCTCGCGAGTACGGCTTTGCGAAGTACGCGCCCCCTGGACTTGCCGGCGTGCCCTGCACCGCCGTGGCCGGCAACGGACTCGTGATCGGTTCCGAAGGCGAGATCTGGAAGTGCTGGGACGACATCGGCGACAACAAACGTGTGCTTGGCAACGTCCGCAACTACCGCGACCTGAACCAAGAGGGCCTGC
The DNA here is from genome assembly GCA_937942965.1 of uncultured Acidimicrobiales bacterium. Lineage (GTDB taxonomy): Bacteria > Actinomycetota > Acidimicrobiia > Acidimicrobiales > UBA10347 > UBA10347. The sequence goes on from CALDGN010000233.1 coordinate 7,902, forward strand.
TCCCCTGGCTCACGTATCACCCACTCGATGATCCGCAGTGCCGTGACTGCATCGCACTCCCGACCTGCATGGGCGGCTGCCTCCATCGGACGATCCAGGGCGCAGCGCGTGATGCGCAGTGCGGCACGTTCCGGTTCAACCACGTCGAGCGGGTCAACCGGTCGGCGCGAGAGTTCGCCGGCTTGGAGCCACACATCGCGTCGTTCGACATGATCGAGGAAGCAAAGTCCGTCGCCCAGCACGCCATGGATGTGCCGGTCACGATCGGTCGACGTCCGGTCTCGCTGTGACCGCGCTGGCGGTGCACGACGAGCTCGATGCGTCGCTCGATGACGTCGAGCTCCATCCGCTCGTGCGGGCGGTCGTCGACAAGGTCGCGCAGGTTGCCGGGCTGAGCCGACCGTTCGGCCTCAACGATGCGATCGTGTACCCGACCGCCCAGATCGGGCGCATTGCCGTCATCGATGCGATCGCCGACCGCACCAACGTGCTCAACCAAGCCGACGAGCTGTTGGCGGGCGAGGCCCGCGCCCTCGTCGAGCAGTTTCTTGATGACGACGAACGGCTCGAAGCCATCGACGATGTACGGCAGTGGCAAGGCCACCTGGCGACGAACGACAACCTGTACGCGATCCCCCATGCGATTCGCGTGCTCGACCGGCTCGCTGAAGCGACCGACCTCGAGAAGCTCGTGCGTTTGGAGCACCCGACGATCGTTGATCGGCTGTCGGGGCTCGCTCCGTCGATGCGTGATCAGGTCAAGTTCACGGTCACGCTGACGCTGCACGACAGTGCGACGCTCATTCCTGCGATCGCTGGCGCGCTCGTCCGTCTCGACGACGATGCGTCGCCGATCATCGAGCGTCTCGAGATCGCGCGCAGTATCGCCGTGCCTGGCTGTCTCGAGTTCAGGCTCCTGCTTCGAACCGACCGACGTGCACCGGTCGAGTTGCTTGACGCGCTCCTGGTCGTCGCCG
>CALDGN010000234.1 GCA_937942965.1 uncultured Acidimicrobiales bacterium
ACTGCGGACGGCTTCGTAGTCGATCACGCCGACGACGGCACCGAGGGTCTCTGGCTCGCCCAGACCCACCCCTACGCAGCGATCGTGCTCGACCTGATGCTGCCCGGAACGAACGGGTGGCAGATCTGTTCGACGCTTCGCGAAGCTGGCGACACCACCCCGATCCTCATGCTCACCGCCAAAGACGGCGAGTACGACGAGATCGAGGGGCTCGAGACCGGCGCCGACGACTACATGACGAAGCCGTTCAGCTACCCCGTGCTGCTCACTCGTCTCCGGGCGCTGATCCGGCGATCCGGTTCCCAGCCCGCTGATCTCGGACTCACGGTGGGCGATCTGCGTCTCGACCCTGCGGCCCGGACGGTGCACCGCGGCAACACGGAGATCGAGCTGTCGCCCAAGGCGTTCGACGTGCTGCGCTACCTGATGGGACAGGCGGGCCTCGTCGTTTCGAAGCCGTCGATTCTCTCCAACGTCTGGGATCACGCGTTCGACGGCGATCCAAACATCGTCGAGGTCTACATCTCCCGGCTCCGCAATGCGATCGACGTGCCGTTCGACCGCAACGCCATCCAGACCGTGCGCGGTGTCGGCTACCGGTTCGACGCGAACGGCGGCTGAACCGTGGGTTCGGTCCGGTCGAAGATCACGCTCACCGCCGTCATCGTGACGGCCGTCGCGCTCGCGCTCGCCGCGGCATTCCTGCTTCGCGGGCTGCGCGGCTCGCTCCTGGCCGAAATCGACGACTCTGTCTCTGACCAAGCCTGGGACATCTCGGTGGCCGTCGAGGACCTCGCCACGCTGAACGCCAACCCGATCCTCAACGATCAAGAGACGCTCCAAGTCGTGTTCGATGACACGGGCGAGCTCTACCTGGCCAACGACATCGGCGTCGATGGCGCCGAGATCGTCGCCGAGCTGCCGTTCGAGCAAGCGGATTTCGTCGACGAGCCGCTCGTCGTCGACGCATCGATCGAGACGGCCACGGACACGCCCGGTTCCGAAAAGATGAGAGCTGCGCTCGCTCCGGTCGTGCTCCTCGACGCCGCAGATACCGATCCGCTGACCTATGTCCTCATCGGGCGCTCCATTGGTTCGGTGGACTCGACGGTCGCGGCCACGCGCACCCAGCTACTCATCGTCTTTCCATTGCTAACCGCGTTCGTTGGCTTGTTGGCGTGGTGGCTCACCGGTCGAGCGCTTCGCCCGGTTGAGCTGATGCGCCGCGAGGTTGACGACATCAGCGCAGGCGATCTGAGTCGCCGGGTCTCTCAACCGGGCTCACAGGACGAGATTGGTTCCCTAGCCGAGACGATGAACGGCATGCTCACCCGGCTCGAAGGCAGCTCGACGCGTCAGCGTCAGTTCGTGAGCGACGCCGCCCACGAGCTTCGAACCCCGTTGGCCTCGATCGCCGCCCAGCTCGATGTCGACGCGACCCATCCCGACACCGCCGATCTTTCGCAAACTGCAGCCGCGGTCCGGGGCGAAGTCGGCCGAATGCAGCACATGATCGACAGCATGTTGCAGCTCGCCCGCAGCGATCAGGGTCGCACGCTCGAGGTCAACCGGCTCGTCGACCTCGACGAGCTGGTGCGGACGTCTGCCCAGCGGGTCCCCAAGCCGGAGCACATCACCCTCGACGTCACTCGGGTCTCGCCGACCGAGGCCAGGGGTGACGAGATGGCGCTCGTGCGGCTGTTCGACAACCTCATCGCAAATGCGTACCGGCACGCCTCGACTCGAGTCGATCTAGGCGTTGGAGCTGATGAGAGCGGCGTCTGGGTCACGGTCGACGACGACGGAAGCGGCATTGCTGTGGCCGAACGCGATGCCGTGTTTGAACGGTTCGTTCGCCTCGACGAGGCCCGCACCCGCGATGGTGGCGGTAGCGGTCTCGGGCTGGCGCTCTGCCGCGACATTGCCGTCCAGCACGGCGGCAACGTGTTCGTCGTAGATAGCCCGATCGGTGGTGCCGAGTTTGTCGTGCGCCTGCCCGCCAGCGGCTCGACCAGCCTCGGCTAGTTGCAGAGGATCGGGTTGCCGGCTCCGACAGAACACTGCGCGATAAGCAGCGAGTCGACAACGTTGGCCCCGGACTCGACATTGAAATCACCGTTCGACGCGTTGATCTCCGTCGTTGGGTCATTGAGCGGGCACGAGCCGGCATCGGTGCGGTTGCCCACGGAGTACTGAGCGATCATGAGTGAGTCGACGACATTGATTGTGTTGTCGCAGTTCACGTCGCCTCGCAGACCAGCGGTGGCCCGCAGTGCGGCGAAGTCCTGGGTGAACGAAATGACGGCGACGCCATTCGGGTCGTTCGGGTCCAGATATTCGCACTCGTTCGGCGCCGAATAGGTGCTGCTCACGGCATTGTCGAAGTAGTCGGTTGCCGGGTCGACCAGATCGCCGATCGCAGGGTCCATACACAGGTTCATGACCTCGCCACCGTTCACGCCGCCGGCGGCGATGTCCCAGGCTTCGGTCTCGCCGACGACCGGTGACATGAGGTCACCATCGGCGTTGCGGATCTCGACGTGCTGGTCGTCGCGGGTCGAGTTGAAGCTCTCTTGCACCGCAAACATGGAGCCTGGGTCGTCGGTATTGGAGCGCAGGTTGAGCGTCCAATCGCCGTTCGCCGGGTCGAAGCTGAGATCGTCAGGGCGGTCTTCGCTGATCGTGATGATCGTGCCTGCGGGCAGGGCGGCGAGCAAGAAGTCATCACCAAAGGTCAGCGACGCAGCGCGATCGAGGATCTCGTCGGCCCGGTCGCGATCCCAGAACTGAAGCGTCCACCCGCGGAGGTCGAGCAGCTCGTCGACGACGACGAACTCGTACCAATCGCCGCCGTTGCCGAGCACCTGGCCAAAGGCGACATCGCTGCCACTAGAGAGCTCGCGGGTCGGGGCCACGGCGTTGTACTCGTTGAGCATCAGTGGTGTCGCCGGAGCGGCTTCTTCGACCACGGTGAAGCGGACCAGTTGGCTTGCGACCTGGTTGTCGACGTCGGTGACCAGGATTGTGTAGGCGAATTCGCCGACCGCGGTGGCGGTGCCGGTGATGGCGCCGGAAGTGGCATCGACGGTGACACTTTGGTTGTTCGCCATCGCATAGGACAGGACTTCGCCTTCGGGATCGAAGGCGTCGATCTGGAGGTCGACGGGATCGCCGACGTTGAAGAGGCGGTTGCTGAACGGACGCAGGACCGGCGGCAGCGCCGTCGAAGCATCGCTGTTCGTTGCGCCCGGTGTGGCCGAGGCCAGGTAGGTGATGGTCTCGCCATCGAGGGCGCGTCCCCAGGCGACGTCGGCGATCTGGCGGGGGATCACGTCCCAGGCATCACGCACGATGTTGTTCGCATCGATCAAGCGAAGCGAGTCGGCTTCCTTGGAGAGTTTGAACGCGGTGTGCAGGTTCGAACCGTCGGTTGGCTTGCGGTCCTTGCCCGAGGCGAAGACTCGCAGGTAGTCACCAGCGGGAATGGTGACGTCAGGGAAGGACCAGTTCGAGGTCGAGTCCTCGACGATCCAACCATCGATCGAAACGGGATCGACACCAGGGTTGTAGAGCTCGAACCAATCAGGTGTGTCGCCGTCCTCGTCCTGCAGCGTGTTGTTGGACGACATCAACTCATTGATGTTGATCTGGTCGGGGAGCGGCACATCGAGGTCACGGACGACGTCGATGCCGAGGTCGAAGCCAAGGTCGCTCGTTGGGCGGGTCCAGGCCATGACGGCAAAGACGTTCGTGCCTTCGACAAGTAGCGAAGCATCGACCGGATCGGTCGCTCCGTCGTTGATGCAACCTTGTTCGCAGTAGTTCGAATCGGCGGGGATCTGGACGTAGTAGTCCTCGGCGCCGCCCACCGAAACGATGTAGTCGACGGGGATGACATCGCCGACAGGTACGTCGTCGGTCGACGGCAGGTTGTTGCGGATGCTGCGATAGATCTCGGTGCCGTTCAGATACACGACTGCGGCGTCGTCGTAATAGAGGTCGAGTTCCAGATCGCTGATCTGGAAGGTGTCGGTGATCTCGAACTCTTCACGGAAGTAATACGCGTAGAAGCCGTTGCCTCGCACAGTGCCGTGCGACTCGTAGAACTTCATCGTCTCGTCTTCCCACGACGAATCATCGAAGCCCAGCTGGCGCCAGTCGCTGCCCTGTTCGACGCCGTCCTTGTGGGCCTTCCAGACGCGCTGCGAGTTAGGGCTCACGATCGTCTCGGTCACCGTGTTGCCGCCCTGCGCGTCGGCTGGTGCTGGCATGAGCAAGCTCGCAAGCAGGCAGGCAATGACGAGGAACGGCCAATGACGGTTCGGTCGAACGCCCGCATGTCGCGGGCGGTGGGGGTGGTGGTCGCGCATGATGTCCAAAACTGGCCTGGGTCAGGCCGTACGAGCCCCTACGGCACAAAGCGGGTGCAGTTGAGGACTCGGGAACATCACCCCATAACTGGTGATCCATGGTGCAGGGTTAGTTTCCACGCACCGTGGTCGTCGCGGCAGAAAACGTTCGTCGCCGCGATCGTTCCAGTGGCCGCTCCGTCGACAAGATTCTCGTCGACGGTGACCCACGCGACGTCGCCTCGGACTGTGACGTCAAGGTTCGTGAGGATGAACTGGTTGCGGCCTGGACCGGACAGAATGCCGCGCCATGATCGCTCGACTTCGGCCCAACCGCGCAGGATCGGCCAGCCCGGGTGCACGCAGACGGCCCGCTCGCTTTGCTCCCACGCCTGGGCCATTGCATCGATATCTCGATGCTCGTGGGCGTCATAGAACGCTTGATTTGCCGCCCGTACGAGGGCTTCGGCGGTCTCCGTGTTGTCCACGGAATCTGTCTAGTCGAACTGACCGTTCGATCGCTCCGTGTCTGAGGATCCGCCGGTGGCGCTCGAGTTCAGATTGAGACGCACCGACGAAGCAAACACCTGGTTCTTGCCCAGGCTCTTGGCCATGTAGAGCGCCTCGTCTGCGTTCTGAATCAGCGCCTCGAGGTTCAGTACCCCGGGGCTCTGGCGGCTCAGGCCGATGCTGGCCGAGACGGCGGCGACGCCGCCTTCGACGGCAATCGGACGTTCGACGGCTTCGCGAATTCGATTGGCGATGTCCATCACGGGAATCTCGTGATCGGACCACAACAAGATGAAGAACTCGTCGCCGCCGAGGCGAGCAACGGTGTCGCTTGGTCGGACATATCGGCGAAGGCGACGGGCAACCTCGATGAGGACTTCGTCGCCTGCCTTGTGGCCGAGCGTGTCGTTGACTTCTTTGAACTTGTCGAGGTCGATGAAGATCCCCGAGACCTCTTTTTGGAGGAGTTCACCGTCGTTGAGTGTGAGTCCGTAGCGGTTCGTCAAGCCGGTGAGCGCGTCGGTCGTGGCGATTGCCTCGGCCGTTTCGGCCCGCAAGCTGGCTTCGTCGCGCAGTGACTCGAGTTCGTCGAACAGCGACGAGGTTTTCTCGACCGCAACGCCAGCGATCATCACCAGGAAGAACGCCGTTCCGATCGCAATACCTGGATGGCCGTAGACGAGTCCGGCGACCGTGTACGGCGCGAGCATGCAAATGAGCGCAATGCGCGCCAGGAGTTTCATTGGCCCGAGCACGGCGACCGTGCCGGCAGCGAAGGCAAACAGCACCAACCCCACACCAAAGGCGAAGTCGGCGTTGCGAGCGGCGACGGGGTCGAAGAACAGCGCGCTCGAAAGCAGGAGTTGGCCAATGACGAGCCCGACCGTTGCCATCGGTGGCAGGCGCCGTTCCCGGTCGGCTTCATTGTTCGGTAGAGCGAAGGTCAGCGCCATCGCGATGATCGCGATCTGATGCACGGCGAGGAACCAGAGCATGCGGCTGTGGTCGGCGAGCGGCCACGTCACGGCGACGATGATCGGTGACGTGATCACGGCAGCGGCGACAAGCTGCCACCGGCTGCGCTCGAAGTACGACGAAATCTCGGGCTCGAGGGCCTCGTCGGGGTCGGTGGGTTCGTCTACGGATCGCGGATCCGTAGACGCCTGGTCGCCAGCGCGCACGAACTTCCATCGGCAGCGGCTGGTTCCCCTTTAGTGAGAATGCGCGTGAGTTGAGGTTCTGAACGAATCCTGAATGTTCTGTCAGGTTCGTTCAGGTTGGTGAAAGGCGAGTCCTGGACAGTGCAACCACCTTGGAAGCACACGAACAGGAGATCAACATGACTTCCTCCCCTCATGGGAACACCACCCGCACATCACCGAAGCGAATGGGCTCTCTTCGCAAAGTCGTTGTTGGCCTGGTCGCTGCGGCCGGTCTGATCGGCGGCGTCGCCGGTGGCGCCGGAGCGATCGTGAACGGCACCGAATCGGCGCCCGAAGCTCGTCCATACCAGGTCTCGCTGCAGTCCGGTGGCGAGCACTACTGCGGCGGCACGGTCGTCGACGCAACCACGATCATCACCGCCGCTCACTGTCTCGAAGGCGAAAGTGCGAGCAGCACGACGATCCGTGCCGGTGTCACCGACCTCGACAGCAACGGCGGCCAGACCGTCCAGGTCGCGTCGATGACGTCGCACCCCAGCTATGCCAACAGCGGTGTTGCCGACATCGCCGTCATCAAGTTGGCAACACCCCTGACGCTCGGCAATGGCGTCCAGGCGATTCCGCTGGCAACGAGTGCCGACGTGTCCAACGCTGCGACCGGAACGGTCAGTGGCTGGGGCGCCGTCTCCGAGAACGGCGACGGCAGCTCGTCGCTGCTCGAAGTCCAGGTGCCGCTCGTGACGGATGCGTCGTGCAGCGGCTCGCTCGGCACCGACGGGCCGACGGAGCTGTGCGCTGGCGGCACCGGAACCGACTCGTGTTACGGCGACAGCGGTGGCCCGCTTGTCGTGAACTCTGACCGAGGCCCGGTGCTCGCTGGCGTCGTGAGCTGGGGCGAAGAGTGTGGCGGGGCAACGCCTGGTGTCTATGCCGACGTGCCTGGTCTGACGAACTGGATCGAACAGAACCGTGGCGAAGCACCTGCCGGTGGCGACGCACCCGATGCTGATCAAGACGGTGCTGACAACGACGGTGTTGACGAGCCAACCGACGACATCGACGATGAGCTTGGCGATGACTTCGGCGATGACTTTGATGATGAGGATCCGTTCCTCGATGACGAGTACAGCGACGATGGCTACGACACCGACTTCGAAGATGAGTACGGCGACGACGACTACTTCGATGACGAGGAAGATTTCGACTGGAGCGTCTTCTTCGACGACGACCCGTACGAGGACGACCTCTATGACGATGAGTTCGGCGACTTCCACGAAGATGAGTACGGCGACGACGACGAATGGTTCTTCTGGGACGGCGACGACGAGCTCTACGACGATGAGTTCGGCGACTTCTACGACGACGAGTACGGCTATGACGATGACGACTGGTTCGACGACGAAGACTCGTACTTCGACGAGTGGGAGGACGATGACGAACACGACTACGACTACGACGAAGACACTGACTGGTAAGGCGGCCTAGCCAGCCTGGTGAACTCGATGCCCTGGTCCTCGGACCAGGGCATCGTCGCGTCCGCACACGCTCGAAACCACCGATCACGCGAATGTCCGAAAACCGCTAGTAGGTCAGGTCGGGATCAGGCAGGATGTCCTCATGGCCTCGACGATGCCCCCGCAGCGCAGCCCGTATGCGGAACTCACTGACGACCAGTGCTACCGGGCGCTCAAGGCTCGCGATGCCCGGTTCGATGGCGTTTTCATCGTCGGCGTTCGCACGACGGGTATCTACTGTCGGCCATCGTGCCCGACCCCGGTACAGCCCTTGCAGCGCAACATCGACTTCTTCAGCACGACGGCAGCAGCCCAACGATCCGGCCTGCGGGCATGCAAGCGCTGCCGTCCCGATGCAGTGCCTGGTTCGCCCGAATGGTCGCTCCGCGATGACCTGGTCGGACGAGCGATGCGTCTGATCGCCCGGGGGTGGCTCGACACGCACAGCGTCGGTGATCTCGCTCGCGAGCTTGGCGTGACCGAGCGACACTTGCGTCGTCTCATGATCGACTCGGTCGGAGCTCCACCGCTGAGCATTGCCCGTGCCCAACGGGCACAGACCGCCCGGGTCCTGATCGAGACGACGCCGATGTCGTTCACTGATGTGGCGTTCGCTTCGGGATTCTCCAGCCTCCGCCAGTTCAACGACACGGTGCGGGCGGTCTTCGATGCGACGCCAACCAAGCTGCGAGCTGGCACCGGCAGCCGTCGTTCCGACGGGGCGGCTCCGTCAGGGTCGCACACTGGCCAGCTCTCGATACGGCTGCCGCATCGCCACCCGTTAGCTGCCGCTCACCTGATCCCGTGGTGGTCGAAGCGCACGGTCGCTGGTGTCGCTGATGTCGACGTCGAAACCGGCGTGATCCGCACGGCGCTCCGGCTGCCTCGAGGCACCGGCATCGCGCAGTTGACTATCGGATCACACGAATGGGTGCAAGCCGATCTGGCCCTCGACGATGTTGCTGACCTAGCTCCTGCGGTCGCCCAGTGTCGAGCGATGCTCGACCTCGACGCTGACCCGGAGCAGATCGATGCGACCCTCCGCACGCTTCCTGCGATTCGTCCCTATGTCGAAGCGTTGCCGGGTCTTCGCTCGCCTGGTTCCGTTGACGGTTTTGCGACCGCTGTGTTTGCCGTCCTCGGACAACAGCGAAGCGTCGCCGCAGCGAGAACGATCGCCGGACGCATCGTCGAACGTGTCGACGGTCCCGTCGGCTCAGAGTTGCGCCCGTTTCCGACTGCGGAAGCCCTCGCCGCGGCCGACCTCGACGGGCTCGGACTGAACGGGCGAGCGATCGACACTATCCACGCCGTCGCCGAGCAGTTCTCGGGACGGGTCGACGAACTCGCACCTGGCGGCGATCAGCAGGGCATCACCGAAGAACTGGTCGCCATCAAAGGCATCGGCCCGTGGACGGCGAACTACATCGCCATGCGGGTCTTCTCCGATCCCGATGTGTTCTTGGGCGGCGACCTGATCGCAGAGCGGGCCGCGCTCGGCCTCGGCATTGACGAGGCCGCGTTGAACTCCGTTCGACCGTGGCGCAGCTACCTGACCCATCACCTGTGGGCGGCATCTGCGTCCCTGAAAGGAACCTCATGACGTTGTCGACCTTGACCTATGACTCGCCGGTCGGACCCCTCGGACTGGTTGCTGACGACGAGGCACTCGTCGCCGTGCTCTGGCCGACCGAAGCCGATGGCCGAGTTCGCCTCAGCGAGGAACCCACCACCGACGCCGATCATCCCGTGCTCACGATGACCGCAGCGCAGCTCGACGAGTACTTCGCTGGCACCCGGCGCACATTCGACTTGCCGCTCGCCCCGTCCGGTACTGAGTTCCAGCGCCAGGTCTGGTGGTCGCTGGCCGAGATCCCGTTCGGTGAGACCTCGACCTATGGCAAACAGGCCGCAGCGATCGGACGCCCAGCGGCCGTGCGTGCGGTTGGCGCAGCGAATGGTCGCAACCCACTCTCGATCGTGTTGCCGTGTCATCGAATCGTCGGCGCTGACGGCAAGCTCACTGGCTTCGCGGGCGGCCTCGATACGAAACGGTGGCTCCTCGACCACGAGGCATCGATCGCGACGGATTAGCGTCGCCACAACACGATCGAAGGGGAATCCCGTGGGTGAGAGTCTTGGCCTGAGCGCCGAAGAAGTCCTGATGACGACGCGTTCTGTGCGCAAACGTCTCGACCTGGAACGCCCTGTGAGCCGGGAAACGATCCGAGACTGCATCGAAATGGCGCACCAAGCACCGACCGGTTCCAATGCTCAGGGTTGGTCGTGGATGATCGTCGACGACCCCGACAAGAAGAAGGTCATCGCCGATCACTACCGCGATATCTACTGGCCGTACCGCGACCAAAAGACGAAGTTGGGCGGCGATGCACAGTCCACCCGTATCAGTGACTCTGCAAACCATCTCGCCGAGAACCTCGACCAAGTCCCTGCGATGGTGATCCCGCTGCATGCAGGCCGACTAGAAGGCGCTGACACCTTCCGTCAGGCTTCGGCGTGGGGCTCGATCCTGCCGGCGGTGTGGAGCTTCATGATGGCGTTGCGCTCGAAGGGGCTCGGTTCCGCCTGGACCACGCTGCATCTTCCTCGGGAGAAGGAAGTCGCCGACCTGTTGGGCATCGACTACGACAACTGGACCCAGGCTGGCCTGTTCCCCGTGGCCTACACGGTGGGCACCGAGTTCAAGCACGCCAAGCGTCGGCCCGTCGACGAGTTCGTCCACTGGAACGAGTGGTAGTAGTCGCTGCCTGCCCGGCCGGTCCGCGTGGTCTGACGCAGCACTAGCCTCGAGCCGTGCCGACCCGAATCTCGCGCGACCGCTCGCTACCGCTTGACCTGTTCGCCGATGAGGCGGTCTTCGACCTTGAGCTGCGCCAGATCTGGCAACAGGACTGGGTCTTCGCCGGACCGCTCGACGCGGTTGCCGAACGTGGCGACTACCTGCCGGTCACGATCGGCACCCAGCCGGTGATCTTGGTGCGAGACAGCGACCTGGTCGTGCGCGCCTTGGCCAACGTCTGTTCGCATCGCGGCATGCCATTGGTCGATGGGCCTGGGAACGCGGCACGCTTCCCGTGCCCGTATCACGCCTGGACCTACGCGAACGATGGCGAGCTGTTGAGCGTTCCGTACACGATGCCCGACGAAGTCGACAAGACATCGCACGGCCTTGAGCAGTTCCGGTGCGAGGTCTGGCACGGGCTCGTCTTCGTCAGCTTGAACCCCGACGTCGAACCGCTCGCCGATCGGCTACGTGTGCTCGAGCCCTATGTGCGGCCGCTCGCGATCGACCGCTTACACCACGATCTCGCCGGCATCGGCGCCGAGGTGTGGAACGCGAACTGGAAGGCCGTGTTCGCAAATGCGGTCGACTCGTACAGCCACTTCCGCGTGCATCCCGAAACGATCGAACCGTTCAGCCCAACCGACGCCAGCTACTACCTCGCGGGCTCGGCTCGCGGCAGTGTGACTGGCGGCGAGTCGCTTGAGCGAGCCGATCACATCGTCGTCGCTCTGCCACCGTCCTTCGTCGCCGTGGTCTACCCCGACGCGATGTTGTGGCAAGCGTTCTCGCCGCTGTCGGTCGATCGCACCGACGTCAGAATCGGGCTGGCGGGAGAGCAGCCTGCCGACGGTCGTGCGGTCAATCTGCCCGGCTGGGACGCCGCGTTCGTCGACGAGGATCGAGCGGTGGTCGAGCGCTTGCAAACAAACGCTCGTGTTCGCTCACGCCCGGGAGCGCTGACCTCGTTGGAGCGACCGCTCGGCGACTTCCACGACTACCTCCGTTGGCGCCTCACCGATGCGGAGCCCGCTGCCCCGTACATCGCGGCCGCACCGGGGGAGCGACCCGAGGACCTCTAAGCCCTCGCTGTTGCTCCCGGCAGGGGACATCTAGAGTGACGCCATGAGCGTCAAAGTCGACCTTGCTGAACTCGCCGACCATGTCACCTCGCGTGGTGCTGGCTTCTTGGTCACGACTGGCCCGGATGGTCGCCCGCACACGACTCAGGTGATGTTCACCATCGACGGCCAGACGCTGCGGGCGCCCGCTGGTCGCAAGACGTGTCGCAATATCGAAGCCCAGCCGCTGGTGGCGCTGCTGTGGCCGCCAGCCAACGCCGATGACTACAACCTGATCATCGACGGCACCGCAGCTGCGGTCGAGGTTGACGAAGATGGCAAGGGCTACGCCCAGATCGAAGCGACCCACGCCATCCTCCACCGCAACGCCCAAGCCTCATAGCGAGGAAGGCGGACTACCCGACTACCCGGCTACCCCAGGGCTTGGTAGACGGCGCTGCGAAGTTCGCGGCGAATCGGGTAGGTGCTCGACGGCAGTAGCTGGGTCATGAAGATCGCAGTGAGTCCTTCGACCGGGTCGATCCAGAACGCGGTGCTGGCGGCGCCGCCCCACGCGAACTCGCCGGGTGAGCAGACGTTGCCGTTGGCCGCTGGATCCTCGACGACCGAGAAGCCGAGTCCGAAGCCCATGCCGTCCATGGCGACCTCGGCAAAGAGCGATTGGCCGAGTTCGTTGAGGAGCTTGCCGCCGGGCAGGTGGTTCAGCGTCATGTATTCGAGCGTGCGTCGACCGATGATGCGGTTGCCATTGCCGACACCCTCGGCGAGCAGCATCGAACAGAACTTCTGATAGTCGCCGATGGTCGAGACCAGCCCGCCGCCACCAGACAAGAACGCGGGCGGTTGCAGGTAGGCGCTCGAGGTGTAGTCGTCGATCCGCAACATGGTGCCGTCGCCGCTGGGATTCGGAATGTAGAGCGAGGTGAATCGGTCAGCAGCGGGCTCGGGCACGCTGAAGCCGGTCTCGAACATCTCCAGCGGTTCGAAGAGCCGTTCGGACAACGCCTGAGCGAGGGTCTGGCCGGTGATGGCCTCGATGACGGCGCCACAGACGTCGGTCGACATCGAGTAGTTCCAGGAGGTACCGGGATCGAACAGCAGCGGCTGCGCGCCGAGGCGGCGGATGGCCTCGGCCAGGCTGTAGTCCGCGACCACAAAGTCGCCCAGGTTCTGTTCGCGATAGCGAGCATCGAGCGGGGTTTGGCGGAAGAAGCCGTACGTCAGACCCGAGGCGTGGGTCAGCAGATCGCGAATCGTGATCGAACGCATCGCTGGCCGCGTGATGGGCGCCTGATCACTGCCGCCGATCATGACCTGGGGGTTCGCCAAGTCGGGTAGGAACTTCTCGACCGGGTCTTCGAGCAGGAAGCGGCCCTCTTCGAAGAGTTGCATGAGCACGATCGAGGTGATCGGCTTCGTCATCGAATAGATGCGAAAGATCGTGTCCATGTCGACGGGCTTCTGGGTCTCGACGTCGGCGTGTCCATACGCGTCGCTGTAGACGACGCCGTCGCGGTCGGCGATCTGGACGATGGCGTTGGGCATACGGCCTTCGTCGACGTAGCGGCGTCCGACGGCGCCGATGCGGTCGAGTCGTGACGGGTCGAAGTTCGCCATGGCGGTGCCTTTCGTGGAGGGCCAGGTGCGACTGCATCGTGCCACACCCGGGGTTGTGATCCGAGCGTGCCCGATCGGCAATTCCGGGGTTGGTACTGTCGAGTCTCGAATGGGGACCTGGATGAGGCGTTGCGTATGACCGCACGAGTCGGAGTGATTGTCAACGCGCGGGCGGGCAAGGATCTGCGACGTCTCGTCGCACACGCAGCAGCCCCGAATGACGCGACGCGTATCGCGGATCTGCGCCGCATCATCTCTGGCGCCCACGGCGCTGGCGCCGACGAAGTAGTTGTCGCCGTCGATGCGCACGGCCTGGTCGAACGAGCGGTGGCCGGAATCGACGCACCGGTCGAGCTACTCGACGTTGCGACCGACGGCACGGCGAACGACACGGTCCGGGCTGCAGAGCGCATGCGCGACGCTGCGGTCGGTGCACTTGTGGTGTCGGGCGGCGACGGAACCCACCGCGACGTTGCTCGAGGTTGGCGCGACGCCCCAATGGTCGCTCGCGCCGCAGGCACGAACAATGCGTTCCCGCAGGCCATCGATCCGACCATCGCTGGCATGGCTGCCGGTCTGGTCGTGAGCAGCGCTCAGCCGCTCGAAGATTTCACGGCCTATCGGTCGTTGGTGATCGACATCGACATTGAAGGCGCCGCCCACGATCTGGCGCTGGTCAACGTTGCGGTCGTCCGCGATGACTTCGCCGGGTCGGGAAGCTTGTGGCGCATCGACGGCGTCGACGAGGTCTTCGCTGCTATTGCGGAACCGTGGACGATCGGCCCTTCGGCGCTTGCGGGTGTGGTCGCTCCGACCAGTCGCAGCGATGACCGTGGTGTCTTGCTCGACCTCGATGTCGATGCACCACAGCGGATCACGGCTCCCCTCGCTCCGGGACGCTTTGTCGACGCGGGCCTGCGATCCGTCTCGGTCGTCGAAGCTGGCCAGCCGGTCGCTGTCCGCGGTCCGGCTCGCTTTGCCGTCGACGGCGAACTCGGCGGCGGGCTGCGCAGCGAAGAGTGGGCGTCGATGACGATTCGCCGCGATGGCCCCCACATCATCGATATACGGCGCACGTTCTCCATCGCGGTTCGCCAAGGCCGCTTCTACACCGATCCATCTCGCACGGACTGAAGGCCATGGCTGCAGAGTTCACGATGCCCAAGCTCGGGCTGACCATGACCGACGGAACGATCCGCGAGTGGCTCGTCGATGACGGAACATTCGTCCAGGCGGGCGAACCGATCCTCGTCATTGAAACCGACAAGGTCGAGACCGAGGTCGAGGCCCGGGCCGACGGGATCCTCCGTGTAACCGGCGTCGTTGGCTCGACGTACGAATGCGGCGCCGTCATCGGGTACGTGGTCGACGAGGCCACAGCTGATGACATACCTGAGCTGCACGAACAGGCGGCCGTGGCGACGCCAGGGCTCATGGCTGTTCCTGATGTCGATGAACCGACCCTGTTTGGCGACGACGAGCACACGACGAGCGGTTCACTCGACGAGGCCATCGCAGCCGCAGACGGACTTGCATCGCCCGAGGTCATAGGGATCGCTGACGATGTGCACCTGAGCGACGAGGCCATCGCCGCTGAGCTGGATCAGGACCTCACGAACGCGACGCTCGCCGATGATGCACCGGTCGAACCAGAACCATCAGCGCCAGTTTCGGCTGAGGCCCTCGCCCCTGCGGGCGTAGCCGCCGAGCCGATCGTGGCTGAGGTCGACGTGACTGAGGTCGTCGTGGCCGAGGTCGAACCGCACGAGCCGGTTGCTCTCCCTGCAACCGAGCTGCCCGCTGAGGCTGTCTTCGAAGATGTTGCTGTCCGCGGTGCCGGTGGGCGAATCCTGGCCTCGCCGCGGGCTCGAGCGACGGCCTACGACGCCGAACTCGACCTCGCCACGGTTGCCGGGACGGGACCTGGTGGCCGGATCGTGCACGACGATGTGGCCGCCGCAATCACGGCACGAGCCGAAGCCGAACGGGCCGAAGCCGATCGCCGACACGCCGAGCGGCTCGAAGCTGCGCGCCAGGCCGAAGCGGAACGTCTCGAAACCGAACGCCTCGAAGCAGAACGGGCCGTCGCCGAACGCCTCCGGGCCGAGCGAGCCGAGCTTGATCGGATCGAAGCCGAACGTTTGGAAAACGAGCGCCTCGAAAACGAGCGCCTCGGAGCCGAGCGCCTCGAAGAAGAACGGCTCGAGGCAGAACGGCTCGAGGCAGGGCGCGCCGAGGTAGAGCGCGCCGAAGCAGAGCGAGCCGAAGCCCAACGCGCCGAAACCGAGCGGCTTGAAGCCCAGCGGGCCGAGGCCGAGCAACGCGAAACGGAACGGCTCGCGGCGCTGCCCGCCCCACCGGCCGGGTCCGAGACGTCAGCGGCGTCGACACCAGACGAGCTTGTCCCGAACCGCCCGCTTCCGCTGGCGGCGACCCGAGCCCAAGCTGACTCACTCGCGTCGCTGCCGATTCCCGATGCGCCAGCTCCCAAAGCGGTCGCTGCGACGGGCGGCGCACGCTTGCTCGCGGATTTCCTCGGTATCGACCTGGCTGACGTCGGCGCTCCGTCCGGTGGACGCATCACGCGCGAAGACGTCGGCGCATGGGTCCGCGAACGCCTCGCTAACGCACCGTCGGGCTCAGCGGCGGCAACTGCCTCTCCGACGCGCTCCGCCGCAGGTGACGTCGCGGCGCCGCACGCACCTGCACCGTCTTCGCCCGTCGAGTTCGCACCGCTGTTGCAAGAGCCCCTCGAGGTCGTTCCGTTTCGGGGTATGCGCGGCCTGATCGCCGAACGCATGCACAGCTCGCTCGCCGAGATGGCCCAGCTCACCCTGAGCGTCGACGTCGACATGGTCGGCGTGAACGCCGAACGCGAACGCCGCCGCAGTCAGGGCGAAACCGTGCCTGGCTACACCGCCTGGGTAGTCGCGGCCGCTGCGCAAGCGATCGAGGAACACGGCTACATCAATAGCCAAATCACGGCCGAGGGCATCGCCGTGCTTCCTGACGTGCACGTTGGCGTCGCCGTAGCCCTTGACGAAGGACTCATCGTCCCGGTCATCGAACACGCCAACCTCCGCACCGTCGAAGAGACCCATTCGGTCGTCGCCGACCTGGCCGGACGAGCCCGAGTCGGCAAGCTCCAGTTCCAAGAACTCGAGGGCGCCACGTTCTCGGTCACGGCACTCGGCATGTACGGCGTCGACATGTTCACGCCGGTCATCAACCCGCCGAACACGGCGATCTTGGGCGTCGGTCGCCTCCGCAGCGAGACCGGTTGGAGCGACGGACGACCCGTCGAGAAGACCGTCATGACGCTCAGCCTGACCTGGGATCATCGTGCCTTCGACGGCGCTCCAGCCGCAGAATTCGCCCAGACGATTGTGCGTTTGCTGCAGGAACCCACTGAACTCGTCTGAGTGCGAGCCCAGGTCGATGCAAGAACAGTGAAACGTGCGGCCAAGCCGTTCGCGGAACTGCTCGCCCAAGACCACGTCGTTGAACACGTCGAACTGCGTTCGCCGGCCCTCGGTTTCATGGCGTACCACGGCGGTCAGCTCGAGAAAGTCACCGACGTGATCGCCCGGTCCGCGGCCGTCGCCTCGGGGGCGTCGTACTACGGCGTCTTGCAGACCGACGAGGACAATGTCGTCCACCTGCCCTCGAAGACCGTCGACCCTGGCGACTCGGTGGCGCTGGCCACGTTCGTCGACCACGTCGACACCGCGGTGACCATTCACGGCTTCGGTCGCAAGCGCCTGTGGCACTCGCTGCTGCTCGGTGGCCAGAACCGTGAGCTCGCAGCCCACATCGCGCTGCATCTGCGTCGGCGGCTTCCCGACTACGACATCGTGGACGAGGTCGCTGCGCTGCCCAAGGCACTCGCCGGCATGCATCCGAAGAATCCGGTGAACCTGCCAGCTTCCGCCGGCGTGCAGATCGAGCTTCCGGCAACGGTTCGGTGGAACCGCAAGGGCCGCCACTGGAGCGATCTTGGGGCCGAAGGCCGAGCCCCACAAGTGCAGGCGCTCATCGACGGTCTTGCCGAAGCAGCGGGAACCTGGTCTCGGTAAGACCCTCCAAATCGAAATCAATCCTGAACTGTTTTGGCCGACGGGAATGGGGCCAGGAAAGGCTGGGTTTCGAATCCAATCCCTCGTACTGGTCCCGCTCTGCGGTGGCCAGCGCTGCCAGCATTTACGCCAGCAATCGCCCGCTCATGATGGAATCGACCCTAATGCCTACGATCCCACCACTCCGCCTCTCGACCCGCTTGCTTCGGGCCGTCGCGATGCTGCTCAGTTTCGCGGTGCTCGCAGCGGCCTGTGGCGGAGGAACCGACACCGCCTCGATCGAAGGCATCGAGTCGAACGAAGGCGGCGTCACCGTCAAGCCACCTGACGTGCTCGACGGTGAGACCGAAGTCATCGACGGCCAAGACACCGCACCTCAGGCGGGCGAAGTCGAGACGACCGATACGGCCGCCGAACTGTCTGAAACCCAGCTCAGCGGCCTGATGCCCGCACCGGACATCGCATTCACCTGGTTTGACGGCATCGAAGACTCCGTCGCTGGGCTCCAGGGCAAGCCAACCGTTCTGAACTTCTGGGCGAGCACTTGCGCCGCCTGCATCGCCGAGATGCCTGAGTTCGATGCGGTCTACCAAGACATCGGCGACGAGGTCGCCTTTGTCGGCATGAACACGAGCGACCGCCGGTTCGCCGCTGACCGATTGGCAGCGCAAACCGGCGTGACGTACCCGCTGGCCGAAGATCCAGCCGGTGACGTCTTCCGTAATTTCGGCCTCTTCGTGATGCCGACCACCATCCTGCTCACCGAGAGTGGCGAGATCGGCTACGTCTGGTCCGGCATCCTCACCGAGAAGGAACTCCGCATTCTGATCGACGAACACATCGCACCAGGGACCTACGAAGATGTTTAGTGCTGACCTCGCCTTTCCGTTCACCCTCGGCCTCGTGGCCGCATTCAACCCGTGCGGCTTCGCCATGCTGCCGGTCTACGTCTCGTTCTTCCTCGGGAAGAACAACGAGGACGAGACCAGCACCGCTCGAAGCTTGCTTCGGGCGCTCAAGGTCGGTGCCGCACTCACCGCAGGCTTCGTCGCCGTGTTCGGCGCCTTCGGTCTGCTGACCGCGAGCCTGCTCAGTACGGGCTCAGTGCTCGAATACACGCCGTATGTGACCGTTGTGCTCGGCGTGCTGCTGGTGCCGCTCGGCATCGCCATGTTGTTCTTCGGCCTTGAGCTCAAGATCTCGACACCACGTCTCGAACGTGGCGGTGACTCGGGCGAAGTCGTCTCGATGTTCCTGTTCGGTGTCAGCTACGCCGTCGTCTCGCTCGGCTGCACCGTCGGCCTCTTCATCGCCGGCGTCTCCAACGTCTTCACCAGCTCGGGCTTCTTCGATGGCGTGTCCGTCTTCGTCGCCTACGGCCTGGGTATGGGCGCCGTCATCATGGCGCTCACCATCGCTCTGGCCCTCGCCCGCACCTCAATCGCGAACAACATGCGCCGCATCCTTCCCTGGGTGAACCGCATCAGCGGCGTGCTGCTCGTCCTCTCCGGCATCTACCTGGTCGTCTACGGCTGGTGGGAAGTCCAAGTCCTGCGGGGCAACATCACCGACAACGGCCTGGTTCGCTTCTTCGAGAACTTCCAGACCGAGGTCAACATCTGGATCGACCAGACCGGAGCGACTCGCCTCGGCACCGCTCTGCTGCTTATCGTCGGCGCTGCGCTGATCCGTGGCCTCTGGTCCGAGATGAACGAATATGCCCGCTACACGGCCCTCGGTAGCCTCGGCGTTGCCTGGGTCCTGGCCGAGTTCGCCAAGACGTGGAATGGCGAACGGGCCAACCTGTTCGTGCTCCCGATCCTGCGCACGATCATCTCGATCCCAAGCCGCATCGGCAACTGGTTCACCGACCCGCTCCGCTGGGGCGTGCTCGGCGAGCTCATCATCCTCGCTCTCATCGCAGCGACGGTCTACTTCCGAGTGAAGCGCTATCAGGCCAAGGCCGCTGCGGCTGTCGAAACGGCTGCCCAAGAGCCAGCCGAAGCCGTCCCCGCCAGCTGAACCACCCCTGGGGTCGGACCTGAAAGCGGTTCATGTGAATCGTTATTAGGTGCGACCCCGGAGCGTCGGCGGAATAGCCTGAGAGCGATGCCGATCAAGATCCCCGACACGCTGCCAGCACGTGAGGTCCTCGAACGCGAGGGCGTCATGGTGATGGACGAGTCATCCGCTGCACGCCAGGACATTCGTCCGCTGCAGATCGGCCTGCTCAACCTGATGCCGAACAAGATCGAGACCGAGACGCAGATCGCTCGGCTCATTGGTTCAACGCCGCTTCAGGTCGAACTGACGCTGGTTCGCATCGGCAGCCATACCTCGAAGAACACGTCCGAAGAGCA
>CALDGN010000235.1 GCA_937942965.1 uncultured Acidimicrobiales bacterium
CGGAACAAGCCGCCGTTCCCGACGACCCACGGCCTGTTCAACCAGCCGACCGCGATCAACAATCCGGAAACGCTGCTCAACGTGTTGCCAATCGTCCTCGACGGCGCCGACACGTACCGCTCGGTCGGCACCGAGGGCTCACCCGGCACGCGTCTCTTCTGCGTGTCCGGCCATGTCGGCCACCCCGGTCTCTACGAGCTTCCGTTCGGCACGACGCTGGGCGCACTCCTCGAGATCGCCGGCGGTGTCCAAGGCGACCTACAGGCTGTGCTGCTCGGCGGCGCAGCGGGCTCGTTCGTCACCGGCGAATCGCTCGACCTGGCGCTCACACTCGAAGACACTCGCGCTGCCGGCACCACGCTCGGCTCCGGTGTCGTCATGGTCATGAACTCGACGGTCGACATGGTCGACATGTGCACCCGCATCAGCGAGTTCTTCCGCAACGAATCCTGCGGCCAATGCGTGCCGTGTCGGGTGGGTGCGGTTCGCCAGCACGAAATCATGGTCGAGCTCGGCACCAAGGGCGGCGCCGCAGCAGGGCTCGACGCCGCCAAGCGAGAACTACACGACGACATGGCCCGAGCGATGGCCGACGCGTCGATCTGTGGTCTCGGCCACACCGCAGCGTCGGCGGTTGCCTCGGCGCTCAAGCTCGGACTGATCGGAGAACCGGCATGAGCCTGATCGAGAACACGACCGAAGTTGCGGTCACGATCAACATCGATGGCACCGACGTCTCGGTGCCCGAGGGAGCGACGGTCCTCGACGCGTGCAATGCAGCCGGGGTCGATACGCCGACGCTTTGCTACGCCGAGAACCTCACGCCCGTCAATGTGTGTCGCGTCTGCGTCGTCGAGCTCGACGGATCGCGCACGCTGATCCCGAGCTGCTCACGTCCGGCCGAAGAAGGCATGGTCGTGCACACGGACTCGGAACGTGTGCGCCACAGTCGCAAGATGGTCATCGAGTTCCTCGGCTCCGGTGTCGATCTGTCCCAGGCCGACGATCTGACGTCGTGGGGCGAGCACTACGGCGCCGACCCCTCGCGCTATGGAACCCCCGAGGTTCCGGCCCAGACGATGGACGAAGAGGTCAAGGTCCAAGACGACCTCTACATCCGTGACTACGACAAGTGCGTGCTTTGCTACAAGTGCGTCGAAGCCTGTGGCGACGACGCGCAGCACACGTTCGCCATCGCCGTTGCCGGCCGTGGGTTCGAGGCGCGAATTAGCACCGAGTTCGACATCACGCTGCCCGAGTCGGCATGTGTCTACTGCGGCAACTGCGTTGCGGTCTGCCCGACGAACGCACTGCAGTTCAAGACCGAATGGGATCTGCGCCAAGCGGCCGAGTGGAAGCCCGAAGAACAGACGGTGACCACCACGGTCTGCTCCTACTGCGGCGTCGGCTGCAACCTCGAGATGCACGTGCAAGACAACACGATCGTCAAGGTCACCTCGCCGAACGATCACGACGTCACCAACGGCAACCTGTGCATCAAGGGTCGTTTCGGCTGGCAATACGTGCAGCCAACCATCGGCCGCAAGTAGCCCGTCGCCGCGGCACATCGGCCAAATTCGGTCCGATGTGATGTGTCGTTGGGCGCATTGACGACTCCTCGTCAGCCCGCAACCATGGAGCGATGCCGAATCGACGCGCGCGGGCGCATGCCCTCTTCGCCCTGATCATCGTCTCGATGCTTGCCATGGGATGTCGCGCCGAGTTCGACATCGACCGAGATGTCGCCGCGGCGGGCTACCAGGAGGCCGCTGCGGAAGCGGCCGACGACTCGTTCAGCTTCGACGATGACGACGGTCTTGGCGCGGTCGAAGAAGACCTCGACATCACCCTCGACGAGGACGGCTCGTTCAGCTTCGACTTCAGCACCGACGGCGTCGGTGACGAGGGCCGCGTCATCCCCGACGGCCCAGGATCCGAACCTGACCGAGACATGAGCTGGAACACCGATCCGGGTTCGGTGCTGGAGCACCTTGCGTCGATCGCGCCGCCGGACTCTGGCTTGACCTTTACGTGGAAGACGGTCGCCATCAGCGACGACGAGTCGGTGACCGGCCCCTTCCCAGATGGCTGGGAGATCTCGGAACCATTCCTCGGCGTGACGCTGGAGCCGGGCGATGACTTTGACTTCTTTACCGATGCAGAGCTCGATGCGGGCTGCCAAGGCAGCTGCTCACCTCAGGACTGGGGTGCGCTCATGGAGGACCCCGAACTGTCACCGTTCGTCGTGGGGCCCGCAGAGACCGTCGCCGTGCTCCAAGATCTCGCCCCAATCGTCGACGGGGCTCCCGAAGGTCGACTGCTCGTCACGCTTGATCCCGATGCGTCATTTAGCCCCGCATCGATCACGGTCACTCGGTGGTCTGACGAGGCGACGCACTTCTTGTGGTGCGCGGTCAGCCTCGACGAAGGTGATGTCGATCTCTGGCCCGTGATGGCCGACATGTGCGCGGCGATGCGTCCGGACTGGATCGGCTGACTGGACTGGCTCTGACTGGACTTGCTCTGACTGGCTGTCGCTAGTCGAGGGTGATGGCGATTGCGGCGTCGGTGCCGCTGCCCTTGCCGATCAGCTTGGCGATCGAACCCATGAACGCGATCCCTCGGTACTGGATGCCGTACTTCTTGAGCAGGATCTTCTTGATGCGCTCGAAGTCGGCGCCCTGGTGCACGACGCCAGTTCCCGTCACCGGCTCAGTACCGGCACGGACATTGCCCTTGGCGTCGCTCGGCTGAAGCACGACACGGCTGTCGTTACGTAGGCGCTTGACCTTGTAGCTCGACGATGCCGTGGTGAATCCGACCGTGCCGTCACCGAGGTCGGCGATCCAGACCGGCAGGGTCTTGGCCTCGCCGTTGCGCCGATAGGTGGTGAAGGCGACGTACTTCTCGTCCGCAATGCTCATGGCGACATGTTGCCATCTCGGCCGAAGCTGCGCGTTAGTTGTCGCTGGCGCGGAGTCCTTCGTCGGGGAACGACCAGGGGTTCGCAGCCAAGAAGTCCACCAGGTCGAGCGTCTCTTCGTTCACGAAGCCGGTCGGAAGCCACACGTCACCGGCCTCGGTGAAGAAGTAGATCTCCCAGTTGTAGATCGCCTCGTAGGCCGCCGGATCCTGGCGCAGCACTTCGGCGTACGCCTGGACCGCAGTCACGTAGTTGTCGCTGTTGTTGTAGCCCCAGATCGCACCTTGCATGTCGCCCGGGCCGCCGCGGCGAACCAGGTAGCGGGCGGCGCCGGCGATCGCATCGGCGGGGTCGTTGATGTCGCCCTCGCCGATGCCAGCTTCGGCCCACGTGGTCGGAAGGAACTGCATGGGGCCTTGGGCGCCGGCCGAGCTCAGCCCACGGATGCGGCCCATGCCCGTCTCGACGAGATTGATCGCGGCCAGGTACTCCCATTCAATGCCGGTTGCGGCTTCGGCGTTCCGGTAGTGCTCGAGGAGCGATGCGGCCGGTTCGGGTTCGACGATCTCCCAGGCGGGGATGAAGTCGGCTGCGCTGTAGCCGCTCGACAAGTCGATGAGGGCCCGGCGGGCCGAGACGTGCAGCAAGGTTCGTGGCCGCAGATCTTGGGGGAGCGTTTCGAAGACGTCGACGTCCCACTCTGGCGAGTAGCCGAGCTTGCGGATCGCGACTTGGTGGAGGTGCCCCCAGTCGGCGCGCTGTGCGGCCGTAGATGCCGGATCGTTGAGTCCGGCTTCGGCAGCGATGAGCTGTTCGGCGAGCCCGACCGCCGAGGTCGCAACGACCGGGGCGGTGCGTCCGTTCGGCGCCTGCGGCCGCACAACTGGGGTCGGTTCTGGTGTGGGAACAACGGTCGCTGTCGGCTCGGGCGTCGAGGTTGGCTCGGGCTCATCAGCCGACGTGACCTCGGCACTGCTGTCGACCGTAGGATCGGTGCCGCCATCGGCTGAGTCGTCCGGCGCCGCTGTTGCCGAGTCGCTCGTCACGGTCGGCTCGATGACCCGCTGTCCATCAGCCACATCGGCCGAACCTGGGTCGCCGCACCCAGAGAGCACGAAAAAGCAGAACGCCGCCGCCAGGGCTAACGCGCGGAGTGGCCGCAGCCGAAGGAGCCCCATGGCTTCCGATCGTAGGTTCGACAACACCCCTCACGGCTGCACCCCGTGGTCGGCCTCGACGCTGACGGCGCGTTCGTGGGTTTCGTCATGACCGCTACGCTCACTCCCAACGTGTCCCGTCTGATCCAGCTCGCCACCGAATACGTGCGAGCCAATGGTGCCAAGCTCGTCAAGTTCCTTGTGGTGACGGGTGGCTCGGTCGTGCTCGGCCAGCTCATCTTCGCCGGCCTGCTGTACGGCCTCGACTGGCCCTACGTGCGTTCGAACATCACCTCGGTCGCCATCATGGTCATGCCCAACTACCTGATGAATCGGTATTGGGTGTGGGGCAAGAAGTCGAAGAACAACTTCAAGACCGAGGTCCTGCCGTTCTGGACGATGGCCTTCATCGGCTTCCTGTTCTCGACCCTTGCGGTCTGGTACGTCGAGTCGAACGGCTGGCCCAAGATCACGGCGTTGATCGCCAACTTCGTGGCCTACGGCGTGGTCTGGGTGTTCAAGTTCTTCGTGATGGAACGGTTCCTGTTCGGTTCCGAAGCCGACGCCGCCGACACTGCCGAACCCGTCACCGTCTAACTCGCCTCGCGATCCGACGACGGATCCGAGCAATACAGTGCATCGACGTGAGTACGCCGATGCCCGACGACCAACGCGCCCGCGCCGAAGCGGCCCGCGGCTTCATGCCGATCGACGAGGGACTCGCGCTGTATGAGGCAGCCCGCGAGGCCTCGGTCGAGGGCCCATGGCTCGAGGTCGGCAGCTACTGCGGCAAGTCTGCGCTGTACCTGGGATACGCGGCGGCAACCCGCGCTGGCACGCTCTTCGCACTCGATCACCATCGCGGCAGCGAAGAGAACCAGGCCGGCTGGGAGCATCACGAAGCTGACCTTGTCGACCCCGAGATCGGCGTGATGGACACCTTGCCGATCTTTCGTCGCACCGTCTTCGACGCCGGTCTCGAAGGAACCGTCGTTGCCCTCGTCGGCGAGTCGACAACGATCGCTCGTCACTGGTCCACGCCACTTTCATTGCTCTTCATCGATGGCGGGCACGGCCACGAACCCGCACACGCCGACTACGAACACTGGGTTCCGAAGATCGCAGAGGGTGGGGTGCTGCTGATCCACGACGTGTTCCCGAACCCCGCCGATGGTGGCCGTCCTCCGTTTGAGATTTGGACGCGGGCGATGGAGAGCGGGGCCTTCGAAGAGATCGGCGTCACAGGATCGCTCCGGACGTTGCGACGTGTGGGGCTAGGCCAATGACCGAGCTGGTTGGGCGCTCCGAGATTGAGGCTGCCGCGGGCAATATCGCAGGGATCGTGCGTCGTACGCCGACCATCGACCCGGGCGTCGGGTTCCATGACACAGGCGCCGACGTCGTCTGCAAGCTCGAGTTGTTGCAACACACTGGCTCGTTCAAGCCTCGCGGGGCACTGCAGCGCGCTCTCACGAGCGAGGTCCCCGCGAGCGGGCTCATTGCCGCTTCGGGCGGCAACCACGGTCTCGCAGTCGCGTGGGTCGGTCGCCACTTGGGTGTTCCGGCGGAGATCTTCGTGCCCGAAGTTTCCCCGCCTGCCAAGGTTGCCAAACTCCACGCGCTGGGCGCGACGGTCAACGTCGTGGGTGCCCTCTACGACGACGCACTCGCCGCGTGCCGGGTGCGCCAGAGCGAAACTGGCGCCCTCGACATCCACGCCTATGACCACACCGACACGATCGCGGGCGCAGGCACCATCGCCCTCGAACTCGATGAACAGACCGGTGGTGTCGACACTGTGCTGGTCGCATTGGGCGGCGGCGGGCTGGCCTCTGGGCTCGCGGCTTGGTACGCAGGTTCCGACACGCGCGTGGTGACCGTCGAGCCCCAAACCTCGCAGTGCTACGCCGCGGCGGTCGCCGCGGGGCAACCGGTCGACGTCGAGGTATCTGGCGTCGCTGCGGACTCACTCGGTGCCCGTCGCATCGGAGCCACGAACTGGCAGGCGCTCCAGGCGGTCGGTGCGGAACCGGTCACCGTCACCGACGATGCGATTCGCTCGGCCCAACGGCGGTTGTGGAAGGAACTCCAACTCGTCGCCGAGCCCGGAGGTGCAACGGCAGCAGCTGCGCTCTGGTCCGGCGCCGTCGAGGTTGCCGGTGGCGAGCGAGTCGGCGTGATCGTCTGCGGTGCGAACTGTGATCCCGCCGCAGTGGTTGAGCCCAAGTAGATTCTGGCCATGGCCGAGCGGGTGGATGGAAGCAACGAGGAGCAGCCGCGTCCGACGTTTCCGGCGGTCGATCAGCCGACCCAACGCCCGGGCATCGGCACGGTTCGTGAGCTGATCACGCCGGGCGAAGAAGTCCCGGCTCGTCGAGCACAGAAGCGCGCCTCAATCGGAGTCGACGGCGAGCCGATCATCGAGATCGACGTAACCGGAACCGTGCTGTACGTCGGCGGTGACTGGCTGGCACTGGTCGGGTTCACCAAGCCCGGACCAGCAGCGCTCGACGCACTGCTCAGCGGCGTCGCCGGAGCCGAGCCCGAGCAGGTGCAACGCTCGATCAGCACGGCGATCACCGAACGAACGGCCTCGGTCTGGGAGCACAAGTCGCTCTCGTCGCTGCCATTCCTTAAGATCGTGCCGATCCCATCCGCGAACCATGGCAACGTCATGCATGCGTTGGTCGGGCTAAGCAGCTCGGCGACGATCGATCAGGCTGTCGAGCCGCTCTCGATGGCTCGTCACCGGGTGACCGGCCGGAGCTAGCGCGCTCGGTCGCTACTTGGTTTCAACCAAGGTGCCGCTGGGCAGCGAGTCGTGGGACCACAGCAAGCGAGACGCCGGGGTCGATGTGCTCAGCGCATCAGCGGCCAGGATGATCGCGGCCGCCGTGTAGGCGGAACGCTCGCCACCGGGGAAGTTCACACGCTGCGGGAACGCCATACCTGTGAAGTACGCACCGTCGTGGTCACGGTTGATCTGGGCCCACTCGAACAATGTGTTCGCCATGGCGTGATCGTCGACGGCGAGATAGGCGAGCACCGCTTCGCAGGTTTCGGCTGACGTGCACCAGTCCTGGTCGGCGACACACCGGACGCCTCCACCGGGGAGGATGAACTTCTGCTCGCCAGCACGCAGGCGCTCGATGGCGCGTTCGCCGCGGACGGCACCGGTCATGACGGGGTAGTACCAGTCCATCGCCCAGCGTTCTTTGGGAGCGAAGGCGGCTTCGTTGTCGCGGATGCAGTCGATCAGACGAGCGACACCGGTCTGCCAGTCGGGGCGTTCATGGCCGAGTTCATCGGCGATCGCGAGTGCGGCCCGGATGCTGTGGTTCATCGACGACGAGCCGGTCAGAAGCGAGAACGAGAACGGGGTGCCGTCGGCATGGCGGGCCCAGACGATGTCGCCTGCCGGGCGTTGCAGCTCGAGCACCCAGTTGATGGCCTTGTCGACGACCGGCCACATGTATTCGAGCCACTCGCGTTCGCCGTGTAGCAGCCAGCGGTGCCATACGCCGACGGCGATGTAGGCGATCGGGTTGGCGTCGAACTTGTGTTGCTCGACCTCGTCGCCCAGGTAGTACTGGTACCAGCTGCCGTCGTCTTGCTGGATGTCGACGAGCCACTGGTAGGCGAGGCGAGCCTCGTCGTGAAGTCCCGCGACGTCGAGGGCCATGGCGGTCTCGACGTGGTTCCACGGGTCGCAGTGACCGCCGGGGAACCAAGGGATCTGGCCCGAGGGAAGTTGCAGCTCGGCGATGGTTTCGCCAGTTGCGCGAATGTCGGCGCTGGTCAACAGCCCTTCGACCGACGGGATCACTAGATCGGTGGGGTGATCATGCGGCACGAGATGCCTCGCGGTCGCGATCGGTGTTCATAGCGTCTTTGAGGGTTGCGGGCTTCTCGGCATAGATCACCGTGCTCTTGCCGATGACCGGGTCGAGGACCTTGCCGGCGAGCTGCAGCACCTTGGGCTGATCGGTGATCTCCCAGACGAGCAGGTCGTGGTACTTCTTCACCAGCGGGTGGTCGTTGTTCTCGATACCGACTGCGCACTTGATCCACCAGTACGGGCTGTGCAGCCCGTGGGTGTTGTGCGCATCGGTCGGACGCAATCCGGCGCCGACCATCTTCGCTCGGAGCTCATCGCGGGTGTAGATGCGGACGTGGCCGCCGACGCTCGCGGGTGCGTGGTAGTCGCTGTTGATCATCCAGCAGATGCGCTCGGGCAGAAACGTCGGCACCGTCGCTGCGATCACACCACCGGGCTTAAGCACCCGGGTCAGTTCGTGCAGGGCGTCGATGTCGCTCGGGATGTGCTCGAGGACTTCGCTGGCGATGATGCGATCGAACGTGTTGTCGTCGAACGGAAGCTTGGTTGCGTCGCCTGCAACCGTCGCAGTGCGGATTTCGTCCGACGAGAACTCGCCCGCTTCGGCCATCGCCGCAAAGGTGTTCTTCGTGTCGACGAGTTCGGGGATCGCCATGTCACATGCGGTCACATGGGCGCCACGACGGATCGCTTCGAACGCATGGCGCCCGAAACCGCAACCCAAGTCGAGCAAGTGATGACCGGCCTTGAGACCCAACCGGTCATAGTCAACGGTCAGCATCAGTTCTGCTCCGCAACCGCAGCTTCGCTGCGCTCGGGCTGCGTAGGAGCGGTGCCGGGCTTGAACGCCCGAGGCAGCCAGCGAGATGCCTTGGTCTTCAGGCCGTCGTCGGTACTGATGATCGGATTCGCTGGGTCATAGAACTCGTCAAGCAGCGCTTCGTACTGGTCGATCGTGCGCAGAGCGGTGTGATACCAGCTCCACTTGTCGAGCACCCGTTGGCGGGCGGCCTGGCCAAGTTGTTCACCCAACTCAGGATCATTGAGCACCCGAGCGAGGGCCGCTGCAAGCACGTCGCTGTTGCCAGGCTCGACGAGCAGCGAAGACACTTCGTGATCGCCGCATACCTCGGGCAACGCGCCGCCGGTCGTGGCGACGAGGGGAGCGGCCGAGGACATCGCTTCGATCGCAGGCAGCGAGAAGCCTTCGTACAGCGACGGCACGCAGGCGACCGCACACTCGCTGTAGAGCTCGACGATGCGCTGGTCGGGCACACCGCTGATCCACTCGACGTGGTCTTCGAGGCCGAGGCGCTCGAGCGTGTCCATCGCCTTGCCGCCCTCTTTGGGCTTGCCAATGATGACCAGGTGCGCGTCGGGATTCTCGGTGCGCAGCTTGGCCAGCGCTTCGAGCAAGTAGTGGAGCCCCTTGAGGGCAACGTCGGCACTCGCCGTCGTCACGATGCGGCCGGGAACTCGAGCGATCTCGGGCAGCGGCTTGAACAGATCCGGGTCGACGCCTACCGGCACGACATGGATGCGGTCGGTGTTGACCTCGTGGTCGTTGCAGATGTCGCCGAGCGAAGACTCGCTCACCGTCATCACCCGCATCATGCGCTTGGCGACGCGGGTCTGCATCTTGGTGAAGGCGTACCAGCGGCGCTTGCCCCACTGCTCGGGCAGCGTGCGGGCGTGCTCGATTTCGAGCTTGCGGTCCACGGTGATCGGATGGTGAATCGTTTCGAGCACCGGCATGCCAGCTTGCTGCAGGGCGAGGATGCCGTAGCCGAGCGTCTGGTTGTCGTGGATCAGGTCGAAGTCGTCGAGGCGGTCCTTGAGCTCGTTCCACGCTCGCAGGCTGAACGACATCGGCTCGGCGAAGCTGCCGATGATGTGGCTGCCGGTCTCGGCCAGGTCGGCGAAGCTCTTGACTTCCCAGAAGGCTGGCATGCGGCCGGGGAAGTGCTCGTTCCAGATGTCGAGGCTGGGCAGCTTGTGCAGCTGAATGTCGTCGTCGACCTCGGGGTAGGGCTGACCGCTGAAGACCTCGACGTGATGGCCAAGATCGGTAAGCGCTCGAGCGAGGTGGCGGGTGTAGACGCCTTGGCCGCCGCAGTGGGCCTTGCCCCGATAGGTGAGCAGTGCGATGCGCAGCGATGCGCCGGGCGCTGGCCGAGTGCGTGCAGTCATGTGGTCCCGATCTGGCTTGTGGAGGGGGAGGTGGCGTTCACCGACGCCAACGCGGTGCGAAACCGCCAGAGTCAATAACAAATGTTATCGGGGTCTTTGTTCCCGAACGCAGCCCGTGACCTTCCCGCCCCGGTCCGCGGACACGCGCTTCCCCGCGTTCTCACCGACTCCGAACCCGGAAACCGGGAACCAG
>CALDGN010000236.1 GCA_937942965.1 uncultured Acidimicrobiales bacterium
TCGAGGGTGATCTGGGCGCCAGCACCGACCACGGCGATGTCCATCTCGGTGCGAGGGATCATGCGGAGGTACGCGTCGCCGGTGTTGGCCGGTGGCCGGTCGATTTCGAACTCGACGATGAACTCGTCGTCACCGAGCGACGTCTTGCCCGGTCCGGTCGTGATGTCGTTGACGTCGACGGTGCGGGTGCCGTTGCCTCCGGCCACGACCGCACGCACGTCGTTGACGAGCATGGCCGGCACCGAGTCCGCCGCGGGTGAGGCGTTGCACAGGTTGCCGCCGAGACTGGAACGGTTCTGAATCTGATCGCTACCGATGAGTCCGGCGGCCTCGCTCAGGCCAGGCAAGGCCGACGAGAACTCAGCGTCCTCGGTAAGACGCGACGTTGGTGTCGCTGCGCCCACGACCCAGCCAGCGTCTGTCTTGGTGACAGCCGTGCAGCGCTCGATGCGCTTGAGGTCGATGAGGAGGCCCGGTTCGGGGCGTCCGGCGCGGATCTGTGGAATCAGGTCGGTTGCGCCTGCGAAAACTCGGGCGTCGGGTTGCGCCGCGAGCGCGCCGACCGCCTCTTCGACCGAAGTCGGTGCCAGGTAATCCATGTCTCAGTTTCGCACATCGAGTCGTCCGCCTTTTCTTCGCAAGCTCGAAAACGCTGGTTTACCGTGGTCGCATGCCAAAGATGCGACAACTGCGGGTCGTCGATCCGAGCTTTCTGCAGACTGCGCCAGTCGGAGACCATCTCCTCCAGACGATCCCCGCGTCCGCCGAGGCCACGTTCCGATGTCTCGAAGACGGCGAAGCGTGGGGCGAGTGGATCGACCCGATCCAAGACGTCGAATGGACATCGCCCAAGCCGTACGGGATCGGCACGACGCGCACCGTGACCCTCAAGCCAGGCGGACCGATCGACGAAGAGTTCTTCGCGTGGGAAGACGGGCGTCGAATGGCGTTCTACTTTGTGCGCTCCGGGCTCCCGATGTTCGCCGCGTTCGCCGAGGACTACGTGCTGACGCCACAAGGCAACGATCGATGTGAATTGCGTTGGAGTTGGGCGTTCGAAGGCGCTGGTCTCTTCCGTCCCGCGCAGGGGTTGGTCAACGTGGGCTTCAAACGTCAGGGCCGAGCTTCGCTCGCGAAACTCGCGGAGTACATGAAAGCGAACGCGGCCAAGTATCAATAGGGGCGTGAACGTCACCGACGCAGTCTCCAGCCGCTATTCGGTCCGTGGCTATTTGCCCGAACCGCTTCCCGAAGAACTCATCACCGAGATTTTCGAAGTCGCCCGTCTCGCCCCGTCAAATACGAACTGCCAACCGTGGCATGTCGCTGTCGTCTCGGGCGAGCCACGGGAACGGCTCGAAGCCGCAATCTGCGCTCTCGCCGACGAGGGCGTGCCGCCGAACCGAGAGTTCCCAGCTGCCAAAGACGCCTTGACCGGCGTGTACCTCGAGCGGCGCCGGGCCTGCGGCTGGGGCTACTACGGCACGATGGGCGTGACCCGCGAGGACCGCGAAGGTCGAGCCGCGCTGGCCCGCAAGAACTTCGAGTTCTTCGGCGCACCCCACGTCGCGTTCTTCTCCATGCCCCTGTCGATGGATCGCAGCAACGCGGTCGACATGGGCATCTTCTTGCAGACCGTCATGCTCGTCATGCAGGAAAAGGGCGTCGGCTGCATCGCTCAGGGCGCGCTCGCGAGCTACCCGGACCCGGTCCGAGAGATCGCAGAGATCCCTGAAGACAACGGGATCCTGTTCGGCCTGTCCTTCGGGTGGGAAGACAAAGACGCCCACATCAACACCGTGCGGATGCCGCGCGAACCACTCGAAACGTTCTTCAGCCACACGAGCTGATCGCTCACCGCAACCTCAGGGGGAATCATGGAACTTGGTGTCACGATGGCGTTCAGTCATCACACGCCGATCGACTACATCGTGGGTGCGTCGCAACGCATCGAGGCCGCAGGCTTCGCCGCGATCTGGGTGCCGGAGCACGTGCTGTTCTTCCCCGACTACGCATCGGCCTACCCGTACTCCGAAGACGGCAAGGTGCCGGGCAACCCTGATGGCGTGCTCGATCCGTTCACCGCGCTGACATTCGTCGCTGCGCACACGACCACGCTTCGGTTGGCGACGGGCATCTGCCTGGTGCCACAGCGCCAGCCCGTCTACACCGCCAAGATGGTTGCCGACCTGGACTACCTGTCCGGCGGGCGCGTCGACTTCGGTATCGGCATCGGCTGGCTCGAAGAAGAGTTCGAGGCGCTCGGCATGGACTTCTCGGCTCGGGCCGCTCGCACGAACGAGTACATCGCTGCGATGAAGGCGTGCTGGGGTGCCGACCCAGTGAACTTCTCCGGCGAGACGGTCACGATCCGCAACGCCCAGTTCAACCCCAAGCCGGTGCAGGGTCCGCATCCGCCGATCTTCGTTGGTGGCGAGAGCAAGCCCGCCATGCGCCGCGTCGCCGCATTCGCAGACGGTTGGTACGCCTACAACGTCGGCTCCGACGAGATCGAAGGCACGCTCGACCGACTCGACGAGCATCTCGAGGCAGCTGGCCGTACCCGCGACGACATCAAGATCTACGTGGGTCCGAACCTTCACAAGGTCACGCCCGAGGTTGCTGCGGCCTATGAAGCTGCCGGTGTCGAGCAGCTGATCCTGGGCGTGTTCGCCCGCAGCCTCGACGAGCTCGACGAACGGCTCGGCCGGGCGAAGGAAAAGGCCGGCTTCTGAGCCTTGGCGGTCAGGCGAGCCAGCTGCCGTTGCGGATGATGGTGCGGCCCGAGATCTCGCCAGGTCCAATCCACGCTTGACCTCGCTGCAGCGTCAGGACCAGCAGTGACCACTCGCCATCGTTGTCACCAGGGTCCCAGCCGACTCGTGTGACGTATCCGTCGATGAGCGTCCGGTCCGCGGTCTCGTAGCCGACCACGTCGATCGTCACGTCAAAGATCGCGACGTCATCAGCGCTATCGAGCGTGGCCCGGCCGCGTCCGTTCGCAGCCGCGTTACGCGCCGTGGGCGTGTCCGACGGGGTGGCGACGACGATCTGGTCGTCGATCCACGCCAGCGATAGCGGAACGAGGTGGGGGTCGCCGTCGGGCGAGGCAGTCGCCAGCCAGACGTTCGACTCGGTCGCAAGCCGGCGTCGGGTGTGATCCGCCCGTTCCGTCGTCGTCCTCTTCGCCATGGAGGGCACGCTACGCGGCCGGTGCCCTGGAAGTCCTGTTCTCTGCTGCAGCCGATCGATCGCAGTGCTCGGCTACAGCAGCGTTTGCAGGAACTCTCGGGTGGCAGCTCGTTCGGCATCAGAGCCAAAGGCGCTGGCGGCGAAGGTCGTCATGCCTGCAGCCTCGAACTCGCTGAGGCGCGCACGGATCACGTCGCCATCGCCGATCAAGGCAAGATCGGCCGGGCCGTCGAGACCTTCATGGTCGAGCATGGCTCGATACGAGGGAAGCTGACCGTAGATCTCGTACTCACGAGCCGCCCGCTCGCGAGCGGCATCGACATCGCTGGTCACGCAGATCGGTAGACCGACGACGACCTGGGGACTCGGACGTTCTGCGCCTGCGGCTGCCTCTG
>CALDGN010000237.1 GCA_937942965.1 uncultured Acidimicrobiales bacterium
GCGGCCTATGCAACGTTGCCTGAAGAGGACCGTGCGTTGCTCCGGGGCCGTGTCGCTCGACATGAGTCCGAGCACATCTACCGCGGTCGTTATGCGGACCGAGGCGTCGACGACGCCGATGTCGAGTATCCGGCGACGACGTATCCGGGCACTTTGCGATCTGGGACTACTGGCCGAACGAACGCAAAGGCAACCGAGTGTCGATCGAAGGTGATCGCCCGGCGTTCGACCCGGATGCGCCTGAGGCGGCGCCGGGGACAATCCGGATGAGCAGCGGCCGGCTCTAGATCGCTGCGTCGAAGGATCGCCGGTTCAGGACCGTTCGAGCGTGGCGGCACCGCTGGTGGTGACGTTGGTTGACGAGTCGGCGCTCACGGACAGATCCGATGCGCCAGCCAGGTCACCGCGGACCGTCTCAGCGCCGCCGAGCTCGACGTCGCTGGCGCCACTGATGTCGACCTGCGCCGTCGCGACGACGAGATCATCAAGGCGCACGTCGCTGGCTCCGCTGACGTCGAGTCGAAGCGAATCGGCGCGGCCCGAGGCCGTGACTTCACTTGCGCCGCTCACCTCGATGTCAAGGTCAGCCGCATCGATGCCGACGATCGAAACCTCACTCGCTCCCGAGACATCGACGTCGGTGAGTCGGGGGAGCGTCACTGTGGCCCGCAAGGTCCCATCGCGCAGCGACTCGTCGAAGCCGATCTGAAGCTCGTCACCATCGACCTCGATCTCGACGAACTCGATCAGGTTGTCATCGGCCTGAACCTCGACCGACGCTTCGGGGCCGACCTCGATATCGACGTCGAATGCGCTCCCGACCCGGATCTCGTCGAAGTCGTCGAGATCGTACGTTTCGGTCACGACGATGCCGGAGCCGTCCATTCCCTCACCGAGGGAGATCGAAACGTTGCAGGCAGATGCTGCAAACGCAACGAGGAGGAGAGCTGCAGAAAGGGGGAGGGCTCGGTTGATCATGCACGAAGCGTCGCGTGGTCATGCATCGATGTCACTCGGGGCGAACCCTGAGGACCCTGAGGTGACCCCGAGGCCGCCCATCATTCCTTCCCCTCGTGCTGGCGGATCATTACCCTGCCCCTATGGCCGACTCGTGTTGCGAAGCGAAGTCAGATGAACTCGCCGAGATGCGAGTGAACCAAGGCCGTGTGCTCCGGATCGTGCTCGCCGTCAACGCGGTGCTCTTCGTCGCCGAATTCACCGTCGGCTGGATCTCGCGCTCGACCGCACTTCTGGGCGACTCGCTCGACATGCTTGGCGACGCACTCGTCTATGCGTTCAGTCTGTGGGTTCTCGATCGCGGCCTTCGATGGAGAGCCCGTGCGGCGCTCACCAAGGGATATGTGCAGCTCGCATTCGGACTGCTCGTGCTCGCACAAGCAGGGTGGAAGCTGCTCGGCGAAACCGACGTCGAGGCCGGACCGATGGGGGCGATGGCCGTCATCGCGCTCGCCGGAAACGCATGGTGCTTCTACCTGCTCTGGAACCACCGCAGCGATGACCTCAACATGCGCTCGACCTGGCTTTGCAGCCGCAACGACCTGGTCGCCAACCTGGCCGTGATCGGTGCTGCGGTGCTCGCTGCGATGTCCGGAAGCGGTTGGCCAGACATCGTTGTTGGTGTTGGAATTGCGGTGCTTTTCTTGCGAACTGCCGCCACGGTGATCGGCGAATCGCGCCGCGAATTGCGCAAAATCGGGGCCGACGCAAAAACGGAAACTCTGACTCGTTTGCCCTGATCGCCACGGAACCTGCGCCGGAGCCGTACAGTCGGCAGCGAGAAGGCCACCAGGGCCGGCTCGAAAGAAAGCAAAAAACATGCAGGGAACAGTCAAATTCTTCAACACCGAGAAGGGCTTCGGCTTCATTGCCCAAGAAGCCGGCGAAGATGTCTTCGTCCACTTCTCGAACATTGAGGGCGACGGCTTCAAGACGCTCGAAGAAGGCCAGAAGGTCGAATTCGAAGTCGGTGAGGGCCGTAAGGGCCCCGAAGCACAGAACGTTCGGGTCGTTTGATCTGAATTCGAAACGCGTTTGGCCGTCGCCCTCCGGGGCGGCGGCCTTTCGCCGTTTTGGGCCGCTTCGCGCTCGCCATGTTGTTGGGCCCGCGGTGGTGGCCCCTAGGTAGTGCTGCGATGCGCAAGCGCTAAGTCGCTGAGGTCCTGCATCAGGGCTGCGATCTCGTAGTCCGACGGGGTGTACACGCGGGTGACGCCCGCAGCCTCGAGCAACGACCGGTCGGCGTCGGGGATGATGCCGCCAACGATGAGCGGCGCCGTGACGCCCTCCGATTGCAGTCGCTTGGCGACCGCCGGCACGACGTCGAGATGGCTGCCAGACAGGATCGACAGCCCGATGAGGTCGACGTCTTCGTCGCGAGCGGTCGCCGCGATCTGTTCCGGGGTGCGTCGGATGCCCTGGTAGATGACTTCCATGCCTGCGTCTCGTGCGGCGAGGGCGATCTGCTCGGCGCCGTTGGAGTGCCCATCGAGACCCGGTTTGGCGACCAGGATGCGCGGCGGGCCGTCGGGCAGGGACTGGTGATGTGCTGCAAGCGTCGACAGCGGAGTCGATCCGACCGAGGCTGCGCTGGCTACGCCGGTCGGCCCCTGATATTCGCCGAAGACGTCGCGAAGCGCATCGGCCCACTCGCCAGTCGTCACGCCCGCGTGTGCGCAGGCGATCGTCGCTTCCATGATGTTCGTGTCGGTTGCCGCGGTTTTGCGCAGCGTTTCGATTGCCGATGCGGCGGCCGCGCTGTCGCGGGTTGTCCGCCACCGCTCCAGGTCTTCGATGATCTCGTCGCCGACGCCGGAGGAGACCTGTTCGATCGCTTCGGATCCGCCGAGTGCTGACGGCTCGGTCTCGGTGAACGCGTTGCGGCCCACGACGGTGATTTCGCCGGACTCGACGCCCCGCACTCGTCGGGCGTTGGATTCGACGAGCGCCTGTTTCATATCGGAGATAGCAGC
This sequence comes from uncultured Acidimicrobiales bacterium, assembly GCA_937942965.1. Classification (GTDB taxonomy): domain Bacteria; phylum Actinomycetota; class Acidimicrobiia; order Acidimicrobiales; family UBA10347; genus UBA10347. The sequence continues at coordinate 2,991 of CALDGN010000237.1, forward strand.
GAAGGCACCGCCGGCGTCGACGATCTCGTCGAGGAGCTGACGGGCGTCGTCCTTGAGTCGCTCCGTCAGGCCCTCGACAACATGGGAGCCAGCGAAGATGTCGTCGTACTCGAGCAGGTCGGTTTCGTAGGCCAAGACCTGTTGCATGCGAAGCGCCCACTGCTGATCCCATGGTCGGGGAAGCCCGAGTGCTTCGTTCCACGCCGGAAGCTGCAGCGAACGTGTACGAGCATCTTTGGAGAGCGTCACGCCGAGCATCTCGAGCACGATTCGTTGCACGTTGTTCTCGGGCTGGGACTCGGTGAGCCCGAGCGAGTTCACCTGGACGCCATAGCGGAAACGGCGATCCTTCGGATCAGTCACGCCGTACCGCTGTTCGCAGATCTCATCCCAGAGCTGGGTGAACGCCCGCATCTTTGCGGTCTCTTCAACGAAGCGAATGCCTGCGTTCACGAAGAACGAGATGCTCGCGACCACACGGTCGAATCGCTCGGGCGGCACCTGGCCACTGTCCCGAACGGCGTCAAGCACGGCCACCGCGTTGGCGAGCGCAAACGCGAGCTCTTGCACGGGCGTAGCTCCGGCCTCTTGGAGGTGGTAGCTGCAGATATTGATCGGGTTCCACTTCGGCACCTGCGCGGAACTGAACGCTATGGAGTCGACCGTGAGCCGCAGGCTTGCCTCGGGCGGGAAGATGTAGGTGCCGCGGCTCAGGTACTCCTTGACGATGTCGTTTTGGGTGGTTCCTCGCAGCACCGAGCGATCGACACCCTGCGTTTCGCCGTTCGCGATGTGAAGGGCGAGGAGCCAGGTCGCCGGCGCGTTGATCGTCATCGACGTGTTCATCTCGCCGACTGGAATGCCATCGAACAGCGTGGCCATGTGGCCCTTGTGGACGATCGGCACGCCGACCTTGCCGACCTCGCTCCGTGCGAGCGGATGGTCGGGGTCGTAACCCGTCTGTGTCGGCAAGTCGAAGGCGACGGAGAGCCCGGTTTGGCCCTTGGTCAGGTTCGAGCGATAGAGCCGATTCGAGGCTTCCGGGGTGGAATGCCCGGCGTAGGTTCGCATCATCCACGCACGGGGTAGCTCTCGGCTCATCTCTCCATCATGGCCCGTGGTTCGCTGCGCCACGCTGCCGGTAGTTTCTCGATGTGGACATCACGCTGCTGCCAGCCCACGAACAGGCGCGCCGCATCGCCGACGGCGAGCTGAGTTCCCGTGAGCTGCTCGATGCATCGGTCGCTCGCTATGAGCGTCTCGACGGCGAGCTGAACGCAGTCATCGTCGAACGGATCGATGACGCTCGACGCGCTGCGGCCGACGCAGATGACGCGGTCGTCCGGGGCGACGAGCTCGGTCCGTTGCACGGCATCGCAATGACGGTGAAAGAGGTCATCGATTGGGTCGGCACGCCGTCGACGTGGGGCGACCCTCGCCACGCTGGCAATCTTCCCGAGCGCAACGCTGTGGTCCTCGATCGGCTACTCGCTGCGGGCGCGATCGTGTGGGGCAAGACCAACGTTCCGCTTGAGCTGGGGGAGTGGCAGACGTTCAATGCGATCCACGGCCGCACGAACAACCCATGGGACCTCGACCGAACCCCAGGTGGTTCCTCGGGTGGGTCCGCCGTGGCGCTTGCGGTCGGCTACTCGGGCCTTGAGATCGGTAGCGACATCGGCGGTTCGATCCGATTCCCGGCCCACTACTGCGGCGTCTTCGGCCACAAGCCGAGCTTCGGTGCGGTGAGCGCCGACGGCCACGACTACCCGGGCCAGCCCGCCGAGGTCGACATCAATGTGGTCGGACCGATGGCACGGTCGGCTCGCGACCTTGATCTCGCCATGCGCGTGCTGACTCGGATGGTGCTGCCGGAGGAGCGCCGGACCGAGCTTCGAGACTTCACCGTTGGTGTCATGTTGGAGCACCCGTACGGGGGCGAGCAGGACGATGAGATGACTGCCGTGCTGCAATCGGGGGTTGACCAGATGGCCGAAGCCGGGCTCAACGTTCGTCCCGCCGCGACCGGCATCGATCACGCTCGAGCGCAACGCAACTATCTGCTGCTCAACCATGCGGCGACCTCGGGTGTGGACCAGTCGTGGCACGGACAGGAACGCCAAGGGATCACGCATCGCCAGTGGGTTGAGCTCAGCAATGACCGCCAACGCATTCGGAACCAATGGGCCGCCTACTTCGAGTCGGTGGACTTGCTGTTGTGCCCGGTCGCAGCGAGCGCGGCGCCGCC
>CALDGN010000238.1 GCA_937942965.1 uncultured Acidimicrobiales bacterium
CGTGTGCTCGCCGGGCGCCAGGTCGACTTCGATCCGGAAGACGGTCCACGCCAGGTCACCGGCCCCAGGGTCAAGCTGCGCTGGGTGCCAGTCGCCGTCGTCGAGCTGCCACTCGACCGAGGTGATCGCACCCTCGCCTGAACGGGCGTAGCCATGCAGCTGATGTGAGCCCGCGCCGAGCTCTACCGGGAACGGAAGCGCCAGCTGTGACTTCACCGGATGCGTCGTGACGTGCCCGGTGATCGTGCTGTCCGGCATCCGGTGCACGTAGTAGTGGTCGGCCCGCCACGACGGCACCCACTGCGATGAGATCGTGAGCTCGCCGAGCCACTTCACCGAATAGGCGCCGACCCATCCGGGCACAAGAAGTCGCACGGGCGCCCCGTGGGCTCGGGGGAGTGGCTCGCCGTTCATCTCGATGGCGAGGATCGTGGTTGGATCGAGGGCCTTGTCGAGCGGCAGGCACATGCGAGCCGGTTCGCCTTCGGTGTTCTCGGTGTCGAGCCCCTCGGGCGAGACCCAGGCGGCATCGTCGGACCAGCCGGCGAGCTCAAGGACCGAGCGGAGCGTCGGGCCCTTCCACCTGGCGAGACCCATGCCGGACAGCATCCAGCCGGTGTGGGCGTTCTCAGCGGGGATCTCATGGCCATCGACGAGGGTGAACAAGCTGCGACCGTTGCCTGCGCATTCGATCCATGCGGACTGTTCGACCTGGGGAAGCGCCATCAGGTCGTCCCAGCTCAGCGTGACCTCGTTGCTGGCGGCGTCGCCGCAGATGCGAAGCGACCACGTGTCGGTTGGGATCGTCGGAGCGTCGCTGCCACTGCAGACGAAGAACCGGTCGATCGGCGTTTCGTCGATGCCGAGGTCAGCGGCGATCGGCTCGAGGCTGCTGGTCAGCGTGACGAAGCCGTCGTGCGGCTTGCCGTAGTCCCAGTCGCGGGCGTAGAGATCCTCATCAGCCATGGCCGCAGAAGTTAGCGGACGTGTGGCGGTGCGGGCAGCTGTGTTCGCTTGCGAGCTGCAAGTTGCCTCTGGTCAGTGTCACACCGCCCGGCTAGGTTGAGCTTCGGCTCCTTCGCCAGAGTCGGCTTCCCCCTAACCGCCCGTTCCTGGGCATCGAGAGCAAGGGGATGTCGTGCTTGCTCAATCTGTCTCTGCGACGCTGCGTGGAATCGACGGCCAACGTGTCGTCGTCGAAGTGCACGTCGGCAATGGGCTGCCCGCGTTCAACGTCGTCGGTCTGCCCGACGCATCGTGTCGCGAAGCCCGCGATCGGGTGCGGGCAGCGATCCTGTCGTCCGGCTTCTCGTGGCCGTCGGCGAGGATCACCGTCAACCTGGCGCCCTCGGGCGTTCGCAAGGAAGGCGCCGGACTCGACCTCGCAATCGCGCTCGGGATTCTGGCTGCCGGCAGCGACGAGCTGGAACATGCGCCGCTCGACGACTACGGCTTCGTCGCCGAGCTCGGACTCGACGGGTCGCTGCGGCCCGTGCCGGGCACGCTGTCGCTGGTGGCCTCGGTCGGCCAGCCGACGGTGGTTGTCGCCGCAGCAGCTGCGCATGAGGCTGCACTCGCAGGCGAGTCGGTGGTTCGTGGCTGTCGGTCCTTAGGCGAGGTCGTGGCCTGCCTGAGCGGGCTTGCACCGTGGCCCGACATCCCCGAGCCGCCCGATCCTGAACTTGCGGCGACGGCACCCGATCTGGCCGACGTCGCTGGGCACCCGTTCGCCCGCCAAGCCCTCGAGATCGCGGCCGCGGGCGGACACAACCTGTTGATGATCGGGCCGCCCGGCACGGGCAAGTCGATGCTTGCCCGACGGCTGCCGGGGATCCTTCCGGACCTCGACGGCGAGACCGCCCTCGTGTCGAGTCGGGTCCACTCCGTGGCCGGGCTGCCGTTGCCCAGCGGACGATTGCTGTCGGTGCCGCCGTTTCGCGCTCCGCACCACTCGGCTTCGATGGCCTCGCTCATCGGAGGAGGCAGCGGACGGTTCCGGCCCGGCGAGGTCTCGTGTGCGCACGGTGGCGTGCTGTTCATCGACGAGCTGGGCGAGTTCTCACCCCGCACGCTCGACGCATTGCGTCAACCGCTCGAAGATGGACACATCCGCATCAGTCGGGCACATGGGTCCGTCACGTTTCCGGCCCGCTTCGGACTCGTCGCCGCCATGAATCCTTGCCCGTGCGGACTGCTTGGCTCAGCTGAGCCGTGTCGATGTAGCGACGCGGCCCGCCAGCGATACGTGCGGCGCCTGTCGGGACCGTTGCTCGATCGCATCGACTTGCGGGTGCACGTCGAACGCCCGACGGTCGGTCAGCTTCTCGACGGCGAGGTAGGCGAGAGCAGTGCTGCGGTCCGGGCTCGAGTGCTCGCGGCGCGCCAGCGAGCGCTCGCCCGAGGCGTGCGGTCGAACGCTGAGCTGAGGCCCGACTCGCTCGACACGTTCGCCGCCGTCGACGACGCGGGCATGGCGCTGCTTCGGTCTGCGCTCGACGATGGGCGCCTGTCCGCCCGAGGCCTCACGCGGGTGCGACTTGTCGCTCGCACCATCGCTGACCTGGCGGGCATCGGCGACATCGACGAGCGATCCGTAGCGGGAGCGCTCGCCCTGCGAGCCCGGCCCGCGCTCTTCGACATCTGCGAGCCGATCCGTGGCTGAGCGTCGGCCAATCTCCGTCGACACCGAAGAAGAACTTGCCGCATTAGTTGCGCTCAGCGCCCTGCCCGGTGTCAGCCCGTCGCGGTTGTGGGAGCTCTTGGCACTCGGCCCGCCGGTGAGCGTCTGGGATCGGGCACGGCGAGGGACCTTGCCGTCTGGCCGACGAGCTCAGGACGGCGAGGCTTGGCAGCACTGGGCCTCAACCGTCGATGCCGTCGCCCTGCTCTATGCCCATCGCGCTCGCAACATCGCCGTGCTCCCGTTTGGCGACGATCGCTATCCCGAGCTCTTGTTCGAGGATCCCGATCCGCCTGCGGTGCTCTACACATCGGGCCCAGCGGCGCTCGATGGGCGCGTGGCGGTCGCCATCGTGGGTACGCGGCGCAGCACGCGATACGGACACGACGTTGCCTACGACCTCGGAGCCCAACTCGCCGCCCGCGGAATCCTCGTCGTCTCGGGCCTGGCCCACGGCATCGATGCAGCGGCGCACGCCGGCGCCTCGTCAGCGGACCCGGGCTGTTGCATCGGTGTCGTGGCCGGCGGCCTCGATCAGGTCTACCCAGCCAACAACCGAGGGTTGTGGCATGCCGTTGCGGACCGAGGTCGTCTGGTGAGCGAATGGCCGCTGGGCAGCACCGCACGACCGTGGCGCTTCCCGGCTCGCAATCGACTCGTGGCCGCGCTTTCGGCGGCCGTCGTTGTTGTCGAATCGCCCGCTCGGGGCGGCTCGATGTACACCGTCGACGAAGCCGTGCGCCGAGATCGCTCGGTGTTCGCCGTGCCCGGATCGATCAACTCGCCCGCCTCAGTCGGCACGAACAAGCTGATTGTCGAAGGCGCCCAGCTGCTGGCCAGCACCTCCGAACTCGCCGAGGCACTCGCACCTGCCGTCGATCAGCTCAAGCTCGCAATCAGTGATGCGACGCCAGAGGTCGTCTCAACAAGTGAGTCGGAGTCGTGGTTGCTCGACTTGATTGGCTGGGAACCGATCACAGTCGACGGGATCTTGGCTACTGCAGAACGTTCGCCAATCGACGTCACGCTCGAGATCGAACGCCAGATTGCTGCGCGCACGATCGTGCGTCAGGGCGTCCGAATCGAGCGAGTCCGATGAAACCCCCGCTGATCGTCGCGCTGGGTTTGCTTATCGCCCAGGTCTTTGGGACATCACCTGCCGCTTCACAAGAAGAAGCCCGCAGCTACTCGATCGTCAAGTACGAAGCCCCGACCTCCGGCCCTGTCGTTGACCACTTTCGTCCGCCTGCGCACATCGGGGCGCCGGGTAACCGTGGGCTGGAGTACGGCAACCGACTCTGGGCCGGCGTCTATGCCTCCGCAGATGGGGTCGTGTGGTTCTCGGGCATGGTTGCCGGCAACGGCGTGGTGTCGATCTTCCACGCCGATGGCGTCAAGACGACCTACACCGGCATGACCGATGTGTGGGCCCGAGAAGGCGCCGCGATCCGCCAGGGCGAATCGATCGGCCAAGCGGGCCGCAACATCCACTTCGGTGCGGTGCTCGGCGACCACTACCTCGACCCCCAAATCCTGATCGACGAAAGCCAAGGCACCGCCCGCCCTCGACTCGTCCCAATGAACGGTGGGTGAGCTACGGCGAAGGATTCGGTCGAAGTACGACCTGCGCTCCTTCGACTTCGACGCTAGCGACGACCGCAGTCGGCCAGAGAGATTGGAGACCGGGCGCTTGTGCGTCTGACAGCAGAACTTGACCGCCCGCTTGTTCGACTGCCTCGGCACTGGTCACCCAATCTGCCCGAAGTGCGTTCGACCAAGGCTTCTGTGCCTTTCGCAGCGCCGCCGGCCACTGATTGTTCACAGGGTTCACGATCCGCAAACGGTCGGGGTCGGGGTGCGTCGCGAGGTGCTCAAGGCCGATGAGGCGAGAGAGATGCTTGCCACGGTGTGCAGTCGGGTCGACTGTGCTCTTTGCGATCGCATCGAGCACCCTCTGCCACATCGAGTAGGTCACGACAAGGTATCGAGTAGGTCACGACAAGGTCCAGCGTTTCGACACCGTCAATACGTGCTGGCTCAGGTGAGATCAGCGCCTGAATCGCGAGTGTGTCGTCAACCAGGACCAACGTCACGGGTTGCGTTGCAGGTCCGGATCCTCGGTCAGAGCGTCGATCTCGGCGGTGAACTCACCAGCGTCGAAGTCTGCAAGGAACTGCAGGCGAAGTGCCGTTTCAGACTCGTTCTTGTCCCGGGGGTTCACGGGAGAACCATCGGCAGTTCTCGGTGGCTCTTTAACGTCGCTCGGAGCGAGGTCGGTGAGATCGATGACTCCGCCCGGGTCTACCTCGGGTCGATACGAGACTTCGGTACTCGGCATCTCATCACCGTACCGGCCTGACCTCGCCGACGCCAGGAGCTATCTCGGCTCAGCCACGCGGAAGCGCCGATTTGGCCCGATAGCCTGATCGGCTGAGTGCGCACCGAACGGGTGTGCCCCTATGTCATCCCAGTTTCCGACATCGGTCGCCTCTCGCAGGCGCTGGAAACAGGGTCCTTTCAACCGACTGGAGAAAACAATGGCACCTGTTGTGTCCATGAAGCAGCTGCTCGACGCAGGCGTCCACTTCGGGCATCAGACCCGTCGCTGGAACCCCAAGATGAAGCGATTCATCCACGGTGAGCGCAGCGGCATCCACATCATCGATCTCCGCCAGACCCTTGGCCAGATCGAAGCTTCGTACAGCTTCGTACGTGACACCATCGCCAACGGCGGCACGATCCTGTTCGTCGGCACCAAGAAGCAAGCTCAGGACAGCATCGAGAGCTACGCCGAGCGGGCCAACATGCCCTACGTCAACCAGCGCTGGCTGGGCGGCATGCTCACCAACTTCGAAACGATCTCCAAGCGTGTCGCCAAGATGCGTGAATACGAGCGCATGATCGCCAGCGGCGAGTTCGACGCCATGCCCAAGAAGGAAGCCCTTCTCAAGTCGCGTGAGCTCGTCAAGCTCCAGCGCAACCTCGGCGGCATCAAGAACATGCAGAAGGTCCCCGACGCGATCTTCATCCTCGACACCCGCAAGGAACACATTGCGGTGACCGAGGCCAACAAGCTCGGCATCCCGATCATCGCCGTGGTCGACACCAACTGTGACCCGGACCTGATCCAGTACGTGATCCCCGGTAACGACGATGCAATCCGCTCCGGCGACGTCATGACCCGCATCATGAGCGATGCCGTGGTCGAAGGCCGCTTCATCCGCAGCCGCCGTGCGCCCATGGCCGAAGCCGCTCCTGCCGAGCGCTCGCCAGAAGAAGAAGCCCGCATCGCTCGCGAACAGGCCCTCGCCGCAGCCGCTGCTGCCGAAGCCGCCGCCGCACGCGAAGCCCGCGTTGCACAGAACATCGAAGCCGCGGCTCAGGCCAAGGACGAAGCCGACGACGCAGCTGACGAAGCCGCCGCAGAAGCTCCGGCCGAAGCAGCAGCCGAGGCCGCCGCTGAGGCTCCCGCCGAAGCGCCAGCTGAAGAAGCTCCTGCCGCTGAAGAAGCAGCCGCCGAAGCTCCCGCTGAAGAAGCAGCTGCCGACGAGGCTCCTGCAGCCGAGTGATTGAGCGCCGAGCAATCGGCCCAATCCAAGCAACAAACAACCCCCAGGATTGACCCCCACCTTGAAAGGGATGAAGAACGATGGCTGACTTTGGTGCAAAGGACGTCAAGGCACTCCGCGACGCGACCGGTGCCGGCATGATGGACGCCAAGAAGGCGCTCACTGAGGCTGGCGGCGACGCTGAAGCCGCAACCCAACTCCTGCGCGAGTGGGGCCTGAGCAAGGCTGCCAAGCGTGCAGACCGTGACAACACCGAGGGTGCTGTTGCGATCGCCCAAGACGGCAACAAGGTTGCCTTGGTGCTCCTCAAGAGCGAGACTGACTTCTCGGCCAAGAGCGAAGACTTCGTCGCTGTTGCCCAGAAGCTCGCCGACGTTGCGCTTGCTGGTGACGATCCCGCCACCGCATGCGAGACCGAGATCGAGGACCTCAAGCTGACCAAGAAGGAAAACATCGAGGTCGGCTCGGTAGAGATCATCGAAGCTGCCGAAGGCAGCACCCTCGATGCCTACCTCCACGTCCAAGACGGTCGTGGCGTGAACGGTGTCGTCGTCGAAGGCAACGGCGTTGACGCCGAAGCCCTCCACGCGATCGCACTGCACATCGCCTTCGCCAAGCCTCGCTTCCTCGACACCAGCCAGGTGAGCGAAGAAGACGCCGCCAAGGAGCGCGAGTCGCTGCTCGAAATCACCAAGGCCGAGGGCAAGCCCGAAGCTGCTTGGGACAAGATCGTCGAGGGCCGCCTCAAGGCCTGGTACAAAGAGAGCGTGCTGCTCGAACAGGGTCTCAACGGTGACAAGGTGACCGTCGCCGAGACTGCTGCGCCTGGCACGATTACTCGCTTCGCTCAGACCCGCATTGGCGCCTGAGCGGGGCTTCTGCCCACCCCCTTACATGGTCACCCACCCACATTTTGAGTGACACAAATATCCCGATGAACGACCCCACGTCGAGCGACCGCACTTCCAGTGGAAGTGAGGAACCGCGGTGGGGTCGCATCATGCTCAAGGTCTCCGGCGAAGCCTTTGCGGGCGACGCTGGCTACGGCATTGACGGTGACATCGTTGGTTCCATTGCCCAGACCATCGCCGACGCACGGTCGCGTTTCGACGTGTCCATTGCCGTCGTGGTTGGTGGCGGCAACATCTGGCGCGGCCTTTCTGGGGCGGGCGCTGGCATGGACCGCGCCCAAGCCGACTACATGGGCATGTTGGCCACGGTCATCAACGGGCTTGCGCTCCAAGAGTTCTTGGAGCGCCTGAACGTCCCGACCCGTGTGCAAACGGCCATCGAGATGCAAGAGATCGCCGAGCCCTACATCCGGCGCCGGGCGATTCGCCATCTCGAAAAGGACCGCGTCGTGATCTTCGCGGGCGGTACGGGCAACCCGTTCTTCACCACCGACACGGCCGCGGCACTGCGTGCGAATGAGATCGACGCCGAGGTCCTGCTCAAGGGCACCCACTCGGGCATCGACGGCATCTACACCGCCGACCCCAAGCTCGACTCGACGGCGACCAAGCTCGACTCGGTGACCTATCTCGACGTGCTGAGCAAGAACCTGCGAGCCATGGATGCAACCGCGACCACGCTGTGCATGGACAACGAGCTGCCGATCGTGCTGTTCGATCTCATGGGCGGCGACAACGTCAATCGGATCCTCGCTGGCGAATCCGTCGGCACGATCGTCGCTGGCTAAGACTGCGAACCTGATCCGAGCCGTTACGGGTAGGCGCGTAGGTGCGCCTCGTCGGGTTGAGGCCGCGTCGCAACGACGCACTGAAACCCATGGGGGTGGCCGAATCGGCCCTGCCGCGGTCGGT
>CALDGN010000239.1 GCA_937942965.1 uncultured Acidimicrobiales bacterium
TGCTCTACTCCAAAGATGGCGGCCTCAAGGTCGTCGCGGCAATCATCATCGCCGTGCTTGCGTTCGTCGCTTCGTACGCCGGCGCTGGCCGGGCCGTCGGGCAGGTTCGCACGAACTACCAGCAAGCGACCGGTGCTGCGAAGAAGAGCCAGACGATCACGTTCATCGCCATCGCGGCGATCGCACTGATCGTTACCCCGATGATCACCGGCAAGATCACTCAAGAGCTGCTCGCCAACATCGGCATCTTCTTGCTGCTGGCGCTTGGCCTCAACATCGTGGTCGGCCTGGCCGGCATCCTCGACCTTGGCTACGTGGCGTTCTTTGCCGTCGGCGGTTACACCACTGCGGTCCTGACCTCTCCCAACCGAGGCGAGGACTGGCCCGAGTGGTTCCCAACCATGCCGTGGTGGGGCGCCTTGCTCGTCACCATCGTGGTCGCCGCCCTCGTCGGCTTGTTCATCGGTGCACCGGTGATCCGTATGCGCGGCGACTACCTGGCGATCGTGACCCTCGGCTTCGGTGAGATCATCCGCATCCTGTTCCTGTCGGACTGGCTGAATGGCTACTTCAACGGTGCCCAGGGCATCACGAACGTGCCGGCAGCCGACTTCGGGTTCGCGCAGGTCAAGGGCACCGATCCCCGATCGGTCTTCTACCTGGTGCTCGTGTTCGCCGTGATCTCGATCTACGTGTCGTGGCGCCTCGAACGCAGCCGCCTCGGCCGTGCATGGATGGCGATCCGCGAAGACGAATCCGTCGCCGAAGCTATGGGCATCAACACCGTGAACATGAAGCTGATGGCCTTCGTCGTCGGCGCCGTGCTCGCCTCGTTCTCGGGAGCGATCTTCGCCGCCAAGGTGGGCTCGATCTTCCCGACCAGCTTCTTGATACTCGTCTCGATCATCATTCTTGTGGTGGTGATCGTGGGCGGTATGGGCAACATCCTTGGCGTCATCGTCGGCGCGGCCGTGCTCATCGGCGTGCTCGGCGGCCCGAAGCAACCCGGCCTCTTGGCCGAGTTCAGTGAGTACAAGCTGCTCATCTACGGCGCACTGCTCGTCGTGATGATGCTGCAACGACCCGAAGGCCTCGTGCCGAATGCCCGCCGCAGCCGCGAGCTCCACCAGGACGAGTTCCTGCAGGACGCATGGCTCAAGGGCGAGGTCGACACCGACGACGATGACGGCGACGAACCCGGTACCGCTGTGGAAGGAGCACTGGCATGAGCCATCTGCTTGAGATCGAGGACCTGAGCGTCACCTTCGGTGGCCTCCACGCACTACGCGACCTGAACTTCCACGTTGACGAAGGTGAAATTGTCGGCGTCATCGGACCGAACGGTGCGGGCAAGACCACGTTCTTCAACATGATCTCCGGCATGGTCACCCCGACCAGCGGCGACATCCGTTTCGAAGGCGAATCCTTGCTTGGGCTCGACCCGAACCAGGTAACCCAACGAGGCATCGCTCGTACGTTCCAGAACGTGCGCTTGTTCGCCAACATGACGATCCTCGAGAACGTCATGGTGAGTCAGCACTGCCGCACCAAACAAGGCGTGTGGGGCTCGCTGCTCAACACGGCCGGCTTCCGCAAAGAAGAACAAGAGATCCGCGAGCACGCCGAAAAGGTGCTCGGGTTCTTCGGAAGCCGCCTTGTCGGTTACCGCCTGCAGCAGACCGCATCGGTGTTGTCCTACGCCAACCGCCGCCGTCTCGAGATTGCTCGAGCGATGGCGACCAAGCCTCGCCTGATCCTGCTCGACGAGCCGGTGGCGGGCATGAACCCCAAAGAGTCGGCTGAGCTGACCGAGCTCATCGGCAAGCTTCGCAGCGAATGGGGCTTCACGATCGTGCTCATCGAGCACGACATGAACGTTGTCCGCGACGTCAGCGACCGAGTCGTCTGTCTTGACCACGGCGAGACCCTCGCCCAGGGCAGCTTCGAAGAAGTCTCGAGCAACCCTGACGTCATCGAGGCCTACCTGGGCCGCCCCTTGGAGAAGCAGTCATGAGCGACACTCCCCTGCTCGAGTTCCGCAACATCAACACTCACTACGGTGCGGTCCACATTCTCAAGGACGTCAACCTCGCGATCTATCCCGGCGAGATGGTCTGCCTGCTCGGCGGTAATGCCAGCGGCAAGTCGACGACCCTCAAGACCCTGCTCGGCATGGTCACGCCCACCTCGGGCGAGGTCGTGCTCGACGGCGAAGTCGTCAACGACAAGCCAACGAGCTACCGGGTTGAGCGAGGCGTCACGATGGTTCCCGAGAACCGTCGCTTGTTCAAGCGCCTTTCGGTGCTCGAGAACCTGCAGCTCGGTGCGTACCTGCGCAACGACAAGGACGGCATCGAGAGCGACCTCGAGCGCATCTACTCGATGTTCCCTCGGGTCAAGGAGCGCTTGAGCCAGCGTGCCGGCACGTTGTCCGGTGGCGAGCAGCAGATGGTCGCCATGGGCCGCGCCTTGATGGCGAGCCCTCGCGTGCTGCTGATGGATGAGCCCTCGATGGGTCTTGCGCCCGCGTTGGTGCAGACCAACTTCGAGCTGATTCAGCAGATCCACGAAGAGGGCATCGCAATCTTCATGGTGGAGCAGAACGCCAACATGGCGCTTTCGATCGCCGACCGTGGCTGGGTCCTGCAAACCGGGCGTGTGGTGCTCGACGACACCGCTGACGCGCTGTTGCAGAACCCTGATCTGCGCAAGTCGTACCTGGGCGAAGCAACCAGCCACTAACCCATATGTCGCGACTCTCGGGCCAAACGGCCTACGGGGGTCGCGTCATAGTGCATCCGACTCAATCCGTCTCGCGTTCCGTGCCGGGACCGGCACGATAAGTGGATGTCAGCGACCGATACTCACGAGGGCTTCTGGCCCAACGTTGCCGCTCCAACCGGCCCGCCTGCGGCCATCGAAGCCGGAGCCCAGCCGATCGCACTTGAGGCCGCGCCTCAGCCCATGGCGCTCGAGGCTGCCCCGACGATCGCTGCGATTGAAGCCGGACCGAGTGAGGTCGTCGAGGACGCCCCGGTAGAAGAGCTGTCTGTTGACGCAGTGACCGCTGTGACGCCGCTCGAAGCTGCCGTTGCCGCCGCCGATGAGCACGCAGAAGCGCTCGCCGCGACGACCGACGAGACGCCAGACACCGAAGCCGCAATCGCCGAGGCCCCAGACGCCGAAGCCCCAGACACCGAAGCCCCAGGCGCCGAAACATCCGCCGCGCCGCCCGTTGACCCAGAACCAGCAGAGATTCAGGACATTGAGCCTGCGACCGAGGTCATCACCGACCTCGCAGCGGAACTCGACGACGACCAGCGCGTTGCGATGGAAGACGTCATCGATCTCGAAGACTTCGGCGCCGACCCCATCGAGACTGGCGTCGATACCGCGCAGCTCGACCACCTCCCCATCGTTGAGAGCGCCGCCCTCGGCGGCGGCAACCTCGATGCAGTGCGAGCCGCCCACCCACGGACCCTCGCTGCACATCGCGAACTCGAGGCCGCAGTGATGACGGGCACCGACAGCCTGAGCGAGTTCGACCGCACCCTTATGGGCCTCATCGTGGCTATCGAGAACCGCTCCGGATACTGGCAGGTCCACCTGCGCCGCCGGCTCGAACGCTGGACCACTATCGAAGAGATCGATGCACTCGCTCAGGACTGGACCAAGGCCGGTCTCGCCGTCCGCGAGCGCGCGATGCTTGCCTTTGCGGTCAAGCTCACGCTCGTGCCGGGCCAGATGAACGAACAAGACGCACGGTTGTTGAACTCTGTCGGCTTCGACGAGCGGGACCTCCTCGAAATCGTCGACGTCATTGCGTACTGGGGTTTCGCGACTCGCGTCGCCGAAGGCCTCGGCGTCTTTGTTGAGCCCTGGCTCACGGACGACGCAACCGTCTGACGCACGAGCCCGACGCGGCCAATCTCGCACGTACCCCAGAGACTGTGCGACCCTGTCGCAATGGCCCACATCGCAACCGTTCCTGATGAGGACTGGTCCGACAACACCGCCCTTGCCGAGCTCTACGGACAAGTCGTCGACCCGACCTATGGACGGGTCGACAACATCATGTCGATCCACTCCCTCAACCCCCGAGGGCTCGCTGCGCACCAAGGCCTCTACGCATCAGCGATGGCCGGAACTGCAACCTTGCGCAAGGTTGAACGCGAGCTGATTGCGCTCGTGGTCAGCCTCGAAAACCACTGCCATTATTGAGTGACCCACCATCGGCGCGGTCTGCGCCGCCTGCTCAAAGACGATGCGCTGCTGGCCGAGGTCGAGGCTGACTGGCGGGCTGCTGCACTGTCTGCGCCACGAGCGGCGATGCTGACTTTTGCGGTGAAGCTCACCCACAACCCGGGGTCGATGGATCACCACGACACCGAGCGACTACGTCAACAAGGATTCTCGGACCGAGACATTCTCGACATCGTTGAGGTCACGGCCTACTACGCGTATGCAAACCGCATCGCAGATGGGCTCGGCATCGCGACCGAGTCCTGGATACCCGACGACCAGTAACTCACCTATCGATGCGGATCTGACCATCGACGGAAATCGAGATCTGGGCTGCGCTCGCACACGCAGCAAAGGTTGCTTCGTCGACCTCGACAATCGGAAGCGGCCGGCCATAGAGCTCGTCGGCCACGATCGCCCCGGTCGACAGGATCTCGTCGGACACGCGCACGACGAGAGCGCCGGGCGAGGTGCCAGCACGAGCCGACTCAGCAATCACGGAACTGGCTGAGCTGGAGCCGCGACCACTTGCCATCACGACCACAGCGCCGGTGAGGTTGACCCCGTGTTGGGGATGGTGGACATCGATCACAAGACCCGTGGACGAGTCAAAGCCGCCCCAGAAGCTGAGCGGTTCGTCGAGCACAACCACTGGCCCTTCGGCCCGCCCCGCGACCACCACTCGCTCCGCGATGTGCTCACTCATCGTGGGTCATCCCACCATGCGGCGGTTCGGCGCACGACCGCTCCGGCGACTGCGGACTCGACGCAGTCCTCGATCGGGGCGAGCGCTGCTTCGACGTCGACATTGCCGGGCGCATAGTGGGCCCACTTGGCCGAGTCCGTAAGTGCGAGACCTTCGAACGGATCCATGACAGGCGTGATGTAGGTGCAGGTGTCTTGCACGACTCGTACGCCGGCTTCGAGCAGATCGTCAGCCCAACCGCGGAGCTGCACCTCGTGCCAAACCGACCTCGAGGTGTTCACATAGAGCGCGACCTTCGGATGCGCGTGGCGGCCGTCGAGCAGGGCGTGCAACCGTTCGAACTCAGCGACGCTGTAGTGCGGTGTTCCGAGACACACGGCGCCGAGCCGCTGACCGGCTTGCGGCGCCAATCGACCGTTGGCAGCGCGAAGCATCTCCGCGGTGATCGTCGCCGTGCGGGTTGGGGGTCGACCCTGCAATGCTGCTTCGAGCGTCGGGGCCTCGGGCGTTGAACCGACGGCGTGGAACATGCCGACGCCGCCAGACGAAGCCGCCGAGGCGCCCAGGGCCTTGAGTCGGTACTCGGGTTGAGCCTCAGGAAGCCCGACGATGACAGGAATCTCGACCCCGCAGTCCGCACCAACGAGATAGCCCAGCACCGGAGCGAGGGCATCGGAATCGATGAGCTCAGGACGCAGATCACCGAGCTCGTACACGACACTCCCCCGCCGAGCTTCATCGAGGTGCAAGCCAGCCGCTGGCGCCCGCCCAGTCAGAGCCGCACAAATGTCGATGAAGTCGCCGTACCGGTGCGTCCGGGCGCCGAGCACCGAGTTCGCAAAAACGATCGCATTCGATTCGGCCCAGGCCACATGCTCACCAAATCCGGGTCGACGGTCGAGCTGGTACGGGGCGCAGGTCCAGGTCGGTGCGCACCCCAGCGCCACGTAACCGTCCATCAACCGTCGAGCGTCAGCCTCGAATTCGGCCGATCCACGGAAGCGACCCGGCTCGACCAAATCGAGCGACGAGACGTTGAGCGTTGATGGCACGGCGACGGTTGCGCCATCAGCGCCGAGCCGTTCGACGAAATCGATGCCAGACGGCCCGTGGTACAGACACGAGTCGATGTGAGCGCCGCTGATATCGAGCAGCGCCTCGGCCCCCATGGCCTCGGCCACTCGCACGACGACACGCATCGCCAACGCAATTCCGCTACCGCGGCCGCCACCAAGCAATTCACGGTCCTTTGGCTCGAGCGACACAGCCACAGGGTGAACCTAGTGCGCAGCGTCGTCGCACTTGGGCCGATCGGCTCAGGTGCGTGCGGCTAGGTAGCCCGGAGCGACTGTGGCTCAGGCGGAGTGGCCAGGTGCCGAAGAAGTGACCATGGAGCAGACCCGGTGAACCAGCGTCGTATGCGTCGGATCAGCAACTGGATACTGATAGTCACCTTCCTTGGATGCGCCGCGGGCTCGCTCGTCATGATTCTTGAGGCACTCGAGGAACGCCAAGGTGCCGTGGCTGCGACGGATCTTCGCCTTGCCGTTATCGCAGTCTCATCGGTGCTCGAGGTCGACAACCTTGATGAGCGAGACCAAGCGTTCTTCGAAGACTCACAAGCGACCTTGCGAGGCGACCTGGACGTCGCGGTCCATGGCCTCCCGGCTGACAAGGGCCAGCAGGTCAAAGACGACATTGCCGTCCTCCTCGGCCACGCAGAGATGATCACCGACGGATCACTTACGCGAGGGATGGGACACTCGGTGGCCGACCACGATGAGCTGCTGGACACGCTCCGGGACGCCTCAATCGCCGCGGCCGAAGACGCGGCCGCGGCCGAACGGAGCGCCGCACTCCTTGCGCTCGCCGCTGGCGTCCTTCTCGCTGGTCTCAGTGCCTCGCTGCTGCAATCTCGCGCCCGTTCCCAGGCAGACATCGTCCAGGCCGAGGCCTATCGATCAGCAGCGGACCGATTCGGCACGCTGCTCGACCAAAGCCCCGACGCCACGGCGGTCATCGGCGGAGACGGGATCGTGACCTACGCCTCGGCAGCGATGCATCGGCTCCTAGGCAACGTTCCCCATACTCAGTCGGATCTCCTCAAGTTGGCGACCGACAAGTACCGGCCGAAGCTCGAACATCATCTGGTCGTTGGAAAGGAACGTGACGAGGCACTGTGTATCGGGTCCCAGCTTGAGGTTCCTGCTGGATCAGCCGACCGTGAATTCGATGTCCGCGTCGTTGACCTGTCCGATGACCCCCTCGTCGGCGGCCGCTTGGTTACCTTCGTCGAGACAACCAGCGAAAACCGGGCTCGCCGGCAACTCGAGCATCTTGCTGGCCACGACCAGCTCACCGGACTCCCCAATCGACGATCGATGATGACCGCGCTCGCGACCGATTCGCCAAGCGCGCTGCTGATGATCGATCTCGACGGCTTCAAGAAGACCAACGACACCCTCGGCCACGGGGCGGGCGACGAGCTGCTCGTTGCCATTTCGCAGCGCTTCGAAGCCGCTCTGCCCGCAGGCACAACCTTGTTCCGCCTCGGCGGCGACGAGTTCGCAGCGCTCTTGAACACAACATTCGATGTCGCCCGGCGGGCAGCGGCCGACTTGCTTGATTCCCTCGCTGAACCGGTCGAGCTTTCGATGGCCTTCGAGCGTGCGAGCGCGAGTATCGGCGTGGCGCATCGTGACGCTGGTGATGGTTCGATCAGCTTGCTGCGACGGGCGGACATAGCTCTCTACGATGCGAAGCGGAGCGGCGGCGGGACCATCCGTGCACTCGATGCCGACCTGGAGCGGCGCTCCGTTCGAACCAGCGAGCTCGGCCGGGCGTTCCAGAACGCAACGTTCGATGCCGAGTTCCATCTGGCGTATCAATCGATCGTCACCGCCTCGACAGGTGATGTGCAGATGATCGAGGCGCTCGCTCGCTGGACCAGCCCAATCCACGGGCCCGTCGGACCTGATCAGTTCATTCCGCTGGCTGAAGCGTCAGGGCGCATCGTCGAACTTGGCAACTGGGTGCTCGAGCAGGCGCTCGCGTCGCTCGCTACCTGGCGCGCCGCTGGCCTTTCGCCCGACGTCTGCATGAGCGTGAACGTATCGCCGTACCAGTTGACCTCTGAAGGTTTCCCTGAACGAGTGAACGCGCTGCTGCGCACCCACGCCATCGACGCTGAGTCACTTGTCATCGAGCTGACCGAATCCGCGCTCGTCGGCGACGACGAGCAGATCCTCTCGCAGCTTCGAGCGTTGCGAGCCCTCGGTTGCTCGGTGGCCTGCGACGATTTCGGATCTGGCTATTCGAACCTCGGCCAGTTGATGAAGCTGCCGCTCAACCTGATCAAGATCGACCGTCAGCTCCTGACCACGCTGCACGCGATGCGAGAGGAGTCCGGGGACGCCGACCGACCGTGCCAGGTCATGTCCGCGATGGTGTCGATAGGTGACGCCATGAACGCGAGCATCGTGGCTGAGGGCGTTGAAACGCAACAGCAGGCGACAAGCCTACGCAAGTCAGGTGTCCAGCTTCTCCAGGGCTACTTGTTCAGCCGACCCGTTGGTCCGGATCACGTCATGGCGTTGTTCGCCGACCAGGAACCCATTCCGGCAATCGCCTAGATCAACCGCCGTTGAAGAGCGGTCCAACGGGCGCCGAGCCGCCCAGCAGCTGTTCGGCGCAGTTCATCAGCGCCCGGTTGGCGACGCGTTCGAAGCCGCTTCCGACGCTCACACGGCGCACTCCAGCGGTGGCGAGGTCATCGAGTGTGAAGTCCTGACCGGGCAAGCCGATGAGGACATTGACCGGGATCCCGACGGCATCCACGACTCGGCGCACCTGGTCCAAGGTGCGCAGCCCCGGGGCATAGACCGCAGAGGCACCGGCGGCTTCGAACGATTGGAGACGAGCGATCGTGTCATCGAGATCGTCGACGCCGTGCAACAGGTTCTCGGCACGAGCGACCAGTACGAACGGAGCGTCGCCCATCGCTTCGGCCCCAGCAGCAATGCGTTCTGCTGCTAGCCCAGCGTCATAGATGACCGGGTCGGCGAGCCCGGTGGCATCTTCGATGCAACAGCCCGCAAGGCCAGCGTCGATGGAAGCACGCACCGTCGCTGCAACCTCGGCTGGGTCGTCGCCGTACCCGTTTTCGAAGTCGCCACTGATCGGAATCGTTGTTGCCTCGTGCAGTGCGACCGCATGCGCGATCGCTTCTTCGCGGCTCACCGCGCGGCAACCATCTTTGCGACCGAACGAGCGGGCGAGCGCCGCACTCGAGGTACCGAGGGCTACGAACCCTGCCTGCTCCAACAACACCGCAATGCCGATCGTTGTTGGATTGGCCATGACGAACAGTTCGTCGTGCGCATGTAGCTCGACGAAACGCTCAGCCCGCTCGGTCGCGGTCACTCAGCCGGCCTCGTCAATCAGGCCGAAGTCGCCGTCATGGCGTCGATAGACGATCGCCGCTCGGGCCGTTTCACTGTTGTGAAAGAAGTAGAAGTCGTGGTTCACCAGCTCGAGTTCGAGCACGGCTTCTTCGGGCGTCATCGACGCAATGTGGAACTTCTTCGACTTGACGATCTTCGGCGGCACGGGCTCTTCGGCCTCAGCCTCGGCCTGGTCGATACCGGCGTCGGCGAGCAGCGCTTCGTCACCGCTCGCATGCCATCGTCGGATCAGACGGGTCTTAAGTTTTCGAAGCTGTCGCTCAAGCTTGTCAACGGCGCCATCGATCGCGGCGAAACCGTCGGGGGCCGTGTGCTTCGCCCGAATGTGGTGACCGTGGCCCTCGACGGTGACTTCGCACAGCACGCGGTCAGCTATTCGGGGATTGACCTCTTCGACCATATGGACTTCGCTGCGTTCCAGACCGGCGACGAAACGGTCGAGCCGCTCCACCTTGTCCGTCACATATTCCTCGAGACGAGGCGTGATTTCGGTCCGCTTGGAGCTGATTTTGACGTCCATGGATGGATGGTAGACGAGTGGTCGGCTCTCCGCATCGGACCTTGGTCCCATCGTGGTGTCGCGGCCAAGACCAGCGGGACCGTGCGGCGTGCTCCCGCTTGCCTCAGTGCTGTCTGCGCCGTGGCCATCGTTGCCCCGGTCGTGACGACATCGTCGACGACGACAACGAGGCCGCCCGATGGCCGTCCCTGCAGTTGGGGACCGCGAGCGCGATCCGTGCGGCTACGGGCCGTCTGGCGTTCATCGTTTCGCGCTCGGACCAACAGGCGCCGGACGGGAACGCCAACCAATCGGGCGAGTTCGACGGCGATCTCACGCGACTGGTCATACCCCCGCCATGCCACTCGGTCGGGCGTCGCTGGCACCCACGTGATCGCGTCGGCCAGGACCGGCACCATCGGCACCATATGGGCTGCTGCCCATCGAGCAAGGCGACGCTCACGTCGGTACTTCAGCGCAACGACAACGGGCCGGAACGCGTCATCGAATGCGAAGCTCGCCCGCACGGTGCCTGTCGGCGGCGCCGCATGGAATCGCTCTGCGCACGCAGCGCAGACCGGTCCGGGCTCAAAATCACAGACGACGCAGCGGCACTCGAAGAACATCGAGTGCGACGCTACGTCGCCCCTGTGACAGTGGTTTTCGCGATTGCGAAGTAGCTCAGTAGCGGTAGTGCTCAGGCTTGTACGGGCCTTCGACGGGCACACCGATGTAGTCGGCCTGTTCCTGGGACAACTCGGTCAGGCGCACACCCAGGTGGTCCAGGTGCAGGCGAGCGACCTCTTCGTCGAGGATCTTCGGCAACGTCACAACGTCGGTGTTGCTGTAGCTCTCGGCGTTGGCGTGGAGCTCCATCTGGGCTAGCACCTGGTTCGTGAAGCTGAACGACATCACGAAGCTCGGGTGACCGGTTGCGTTGCCGAGGTTCAGCAGACGACCTTCGCTGAGCATGAGCACCGAGTGACCATCGGGGAAGACGTACTCGTCGACCTGTGGCTTGATGTTGATGCGCATGACGTCGCTGAGCTTGTCGAGGCCAGCCATGTCGATTTCGTTGTCGAAGTGACCAACGTTGCCGACAATCGCCTGGTGCTTCATGCGAGCCATGTGCTCGGCTGAGATGATGCCGAAGTTGCCGGTCGTAGTGATGAAGATGTCAGCGGTTTCCATGACGTCTTCGATGCGGACGACTTCGAAGCCCTCCATGGCGGCCTGCAGTGCGCAGATCGGGTCGACCTCGGTGACCATGACGCGTGCGCCCTGGCCCTTGAGGGCCGCAGCACAGCCCTTGCCGACATCGCCATAGCCACAGATGACGGCGACCTTGCCGCCGAGCATGACGTCGGTGCCTCGGTTGATGCCGTCGACGAGCGAGTGGCGGATGCCGTACAGGTTGTCGAACTTCGACTTGGTGACCGAGTCGTTGACATTGATTGCGGGGAACAGCAGCGTGCCTTCGTTGGCCATCGCAGCAAGACGGTGCACGCCGGTCGTGGTCTCTTCGCTGACGCCACGGATGCCCGGAGCGATCTTGTGCCAGAACTGGTCGTCGCGTGCGTAGATCTCGCGGAGCTGGTTGAGGAACACACCCCACTCTTCGCTGGCGTCTTCTTCGGTGTCGGGAACACCGCCAGCCTTCTCGAACTCAAGGCCCTTGTGGACCATCATCGTGGCGTCGCCACCGTCGTCGAGGATCAGGTTCGGGCCTTCGCCGTCAGGCCAGTGGAACAGCTGCTCGGTTGCCCACCAGTACTCCTCGAGCGTCTCGCCCTTCCAGGCGAACACTGGCGTGCCCGATGGCTCGTCGGTCGTGCCGTCAGGGCCGACTGCGATCGCGGCAGCAGCATGGTCTTGGGTCGAGAAGATGTTGCACGACACCCAGCGGACGTCGGCGCCGAGCGCGACGAGCGTCTCGATCAGCACGGCGGTCTGGATCGTCATGTGGAGCGACCCGACGATGCGAGCGCCAGTAAGTGGCTTGTCGTCGCCGTAACGGGCGCGGAGTGCAATCAGTCCGGGCATCTCGTGCTCGGCAAGGCGGATCTCTTTGCGGCCGAATTCGGCGAGCGACAGATCGGCGACCTTGAAGTCAGGCGTGTTAGTCATATGGCACCTCGGAGGTACGGCACGGGCGACAGCCCGGCCACGGGTTGATTCAGTATGTGGGCGGGTTCGGTAAGGAACGTCGACCCGGCTGGTGTCGTCTGACACCCAGCGTCCGCTCAGCCTGAGTCCGGTCTAATGCTATTCGCATCGTGGAGCGTTGGGGGTGTTGGTCGACGGTGTCGTTCGTCGCACCCGTTCGGCTCAGGTTCCGGGGATCAGTTGTGCCACGAAGGCGAGCTGCTCGTCGGTGTAGTCGCCGTGGGGGCTTCGCGTCGGCGAATCCAGAAGGTAGGCGGCCACTGCTTCGGCGAAGTCGCCTGCACCAACGTCGAAGTCCGCTTGGGCTTCGCCCGCCCACCAGCCGGTGTCGATGCTGCGAAGTTCGAGCCAAGTACGACGATCGGCGTCATCGAGCATGTCGATGTCAACGGCGTGTCCAAGCTCATGGGCGAGGACGGCTGCGGCTTCGTCGATGGAGGTTGCGGGGCGGTCGAACAGGGTGACGGTGCGTTCGATCGTGTTGGTCACACCGCGCCAATTCGGATGGGTGTCGGCATGGACCACTCGCCACGCCGGGAGCGCCGAACGGAAGTCCCAGCCAATTGCCGCTTCGACCGCTTGTGCACGTTCGGACAGCGCAACCGTGTCGCCCGCAGGAACCTCGGCGAGGTCGGCCGAGGCGACCGCAGGTGCGGTGCGCAGCGGCGCCGTTGGCTGACCTGTCGCCGCAACAGCCTGCACCTGGGTTGTGGACGCTTGGGTTGTGGACGCTTGGGTTACGACCGCCGTGACCTGGGTGCCGGGATCACGCACCAAGAAGAACGCGGCCGCAAGCACGCCGAGCACGAGGATGCCGGACAGGACCGGCCCCAGGATCCGAATGGCCCGCTGGGAACGACTGGCCTTGCGGCCTCGTTGGCGGATCTGCTGGCGGATCGCATACGCCGGCTCGTCAAGCGTGACGGCCAGGGTGTCAAGGTCGTCGTCACGAAGCCCAATGACGGTCCCGGCAGGCATTTCCTCAGCCCGGACAAGATGCACCAACGACACGTAACGTTCGAGCACATCGTCAACCTGACGAGACTCGAGCGGCAGGCTCAGCTCGTCGATGCGGATGCAGTCGTCAACCAGATCGATGACGAGCTGGCCGCGGGCGGGCGCTTCGAACGGTCGCTCGACCTGGTACAGATCGAGCAGCGTCGCCATGGTGGCCTCGTCGACCAGAAGCGTGCCCCGCTCGATTTCGTTGAGCTGGCGGGGCGAGAACACTGCATTTGAGCGCCGGGACAAATCCTCGACCGTCAGGTCGCTGGCCGCACGCGACGATGTCAACAGCGCTCGAAAGCGAGCTGAGGGCACCGTCTGGGTGGTGGCTACGACCATGAGACCACCAGCTTGGCCCACATCACCGCCATGTGTCCTCTGTCATCGCGCGAATTGGGCCTGACGGCCTAACCGTCGCCGATGAGGTACGAGCGAGGGCTCGCTACGCGGAGAAGGTTGGCTCGATACCGTCGGCCTCGACCTTGGCCATGATCGCGGCATGACCTTCGTCGTCGACGCTTTCGGCTTCGTCGATCAGCATGACGGGGATGCCGTCGGTGATGACGTAGCGGCGCTGCAGACGCGGGTTGTAGAGACCGTCCTCGTCGCCGAGGTACAGCAGCGGGCCCTTGTCCTCGGGACAAGCGAGCACAGCGAGAAGTTCGGTTGCGAGCGGCATAGCTCGCAGGTTACGGGACCTCGGCCATGATTGCCTGCACTTCGGCGACCCGAGCTGCGCACGCATCTGCGTCGCCAGCTTCGAGATTGAGGCGCAGCAGGGGCTCGGTGTTGGACGGCCGCAGGTTGAACCACCAGTCGCCGAAATCGACCGTCAGGCCGTCCATGCGGTCCGAGGTCGCACCCTTGGCTTCCATATCGGCGGCCACGTGATCGATGACAGCGTCGATGTCGCTCACGGTCGTGTTGATCTCGCCCGAGGCGATGTAGCGATCGAACGGCTTGCGCATCTCGCTGAGCGGCACGTCGCTGTTCGACATCATTTCGAGGATCACGAGTGCGGCGATCAGGCCAGAGTCGGCCCGGTAGTTGTCTCGGAAGTAGTAGTGGCCCGAGTGTTCGCCGGCGAAGATCGCTCCGGTCTCGGCCATCTTCTGCTTGATGAATGAGTGGCCGACGCGGGTGCGCACTGCGGTGCCGCCGCCTTCGGCGACGACTTCGGCGACCGTCTTCGAGCAGATCAGGTTGTGGAGCACGGTTGCGCCGGGCTCGCGCTTGAGGATCGAAGCGGCCACCATGGCCGTGGTGATCGAACCCGACATGGGTTCTGCACGTTCGTCGACGATGAACACACGGTCGGCGTCGCCGTCGAACGCCAAGCCGATATCGGCGCCAAGCTCGCGCACACGAGCCCGCAGGTCTTCTTGGTTCTCAGGCTGGATCGGATCCGCCGGGTGATTCGGGAAGGTGCCATCGAGCTCGGGATACATGTGATCGAGTTCGATCGGCAGACCGGCGAACGCAGCTGGTACGACCAGGCCGCCCATGCCGTTGGCCGTATCGGCGACAACCTTGAGCGGCTTGAGCGCCCCAGTGTCAATGAAGGTGTGCAGGTGGGCGACGTACGCGTCGAGCACGTCTTGGGACTCCATCGAGCCAGGCTCAGCGACGGGGTCAGGCTGCGGACCAGCGGCTGCGTCCTTCATGGCGTACAGCCCGGTTTCACCCGAGATCGGCGCTGCGCCTCGGCGGCACATCTTGATGCCGTTGTAGCCCGCCGGATTGTGGCTGGCGGTGAACACAGCACCTGGAGCGTCGAGCTGACCGGCTGCGAAGGAGAGCTGATCGGTCGACACCAGGCCGACGTCGACGACATCGAATCCCTGGTTCATCAGACCGCGGGCAAAGGCCTCGGTGAGCTCAGGACCCGAGGGGCGCATGTCGCGCCCGAGGAGCACACGGGTGGCGGCTGGATCGTCTTCACGAAGGAACCGGGCAAAGGCGGTCCCAAGACGTCCGGCGATATCGGCATCGAACTGGTCGGGATAGGTGCCGCGGACGTCGTAGGCCTTGACGATCATGTCCAGGCGCTGCTGTAAATCGGTCATACCTAAAAAGGGTACGGACGGAACCGCGAGAAATGAAGGTTTGGTGGGAATGATGTCCCGTACGACCCGGTTGGGTACAAGCCAGCCTTTGGAGCTGCGGTGCTTGCAGGAATTCGTATCCCAAGCCCATGTCGCACCCCCGGCGACATGCCCTTTCACCAGATCGGACCTACCCTTAACTCATGGCGAAACCCCCTCCTCCCCCTCCGCCCCGGAATGACGGCAGCGGAGAGAATCGCTTCCCCAAGACCGACCCCCGCTGGTCACGCTTGCTGCTTTGGCTCGCGATGTTTGCGGTCTTGGCCATCTTCTTCGTCCCCTCGTTCGCTCCGTCGAACACCGGCGACGAGATCAGCTACGACCAGTTCATCCAGCAGGTCCAGGCTGGCGATGTCTGCCGCGCTGAGATCAACAACCTGACGGGCGAGATCGAAGGCAACTTCGCTTCGGCTGCGGGCGAGGCCTGCCAGTCCGATCTCGAGCTCATCGAAGAGAACCCAGCCTTCACCAGCAAGGGCCCGATCGAACTCAGCGAAACCGACCGCTCGATCCTCGACAACGCCGACGGCCTCTTCCTGAGTTTCACGACGCCGCAGTCGTCGTTCTGGGCCAACCTGATCCCGCTGCTGTTGCCCATCGGTCTCCTCATCGGTTTCTTCTGGTGGATGCAGCGCCGAGCCCAAGGCCAGATCGGCGGCATTATGTCGATCGGTCGCAGCAAGGCCAAGACGTACTCGACCGAGCGCCCAGGCACGACCTTCGAAGACGTTGCTGGTTACGCCGGCGTCAAGCAAGAGATCACCGAAGTCGTCGAGTTCCTCAAAGAGCCCGAGAAGTACGCCGAGATCGGCGCTCGCATCCCCAAGGGCATGCTGCTCGTCGGTCCTCCCGGCACCGGTAAGACGCTGATCGCTCGTGCGGTCGCGGGCGAAGCGGGCGTGCCGTTCCTGTCGGTGAGCGGCTCGGACTTCATGGAGATGTTCGTCGGCGTCGGCGCAAGCCGTGTCCGTGACCTCTTCGAATCGGCCCGCAAGATGGGCAAGGCCATCATCTTCATCGACGAAATCGACTCGATCGGCCGCAAGCGTGGCGCTGGCCTCGGCGGCGGTCACGACGAACGTGAACAGACCCTCAACCAGATGCTGTCCGAGATGGACGGCTTCGAGGCGACCGAAGGCATCGTGATGATGGCGGCGACCAACCGCCCTGAC
>CALDGN010000240.1 GCA_937942965.1 uncultured Acidimicrobiales bacterium
GGCCCGTACTTCTTGGCATGGGCACGCAGCAGCGGATAGCTGACGAAATGATCGCCGCCGAGCGACAGCATCATCGAGTCGGTGCCGATGATCTTGTCGGCGTGCGCCTCGATGAGCTCAACCGAGTTCGTCGGGTAGCCCCAATCGAACCAGCAGTCGCCGTAGTCCGCGACCGCCACGTAGCGGAACGGGTCAAAGCCCCACGGATACGCCGGCAGCTCGGCGATCATCGTCGACGCGGCACGAATGGCGCGTGGTCCGAAGCGAGCGCCCGGGCGACCTGAGGTGGCCATGTCGAACGGGATCCCGGAGACGACGATGTCGGCGTCGACCAGCACATCGTTGTTGCGGGTGTAGGTGCGGCGCAGAAACGATGTGACGCCGCCCCAGGTCATCTCGGGCTGCATCGCGCCCTTGATCTGGCCGTACTTGCGGAAGGCTTGATCGCCCGGCGGTTCAAGCGGCTGTTCGATATCAGGTGGCGGCTCGTTCATGCCGTGCTTCCTTCGGCTCGTTGGGTCCAGTCGGGATTGCGCCACACGATCAGGCACGCCCAACTGTCGACTTCGGGATCGGCCATGTAGTCGGCAAGCCCGCAGACCGCCTCGAAGCCGTTCTCGATCTGGAACGTCAGCGTGCGGTCGTACAACTCGCCGGCGCGGACCTTGGCGATGTAGTCGTCGGCGCTCATCACGTGCTTGTGTTCGGCGTAGCCCGGGATCACGCCGCCGGCCACGATGCCGGCAAGGTCGAGGTTCCGACAGATCTGCTTGCGGAGGTCGTACAGCTCTTTGCCGATGCCGCGCCGTCGGTAGTCCGGAGACACGACGATGTCGGTGCCGTAGTACCACGACCCGTCAGGGTCATCGCCGGACTCGGTCGGGGCATTGTCGAAGAACGTCTTGACGTTGTGCTGGGGATGGTCGAAGTCGAACGGGGTGCGCACGCCGAGGCCAACCGCGCAGGCCGTTTCGCGCTGCTCGCCGTCGAAGCCGACCACGCCGCCTTCGGGAAACTCGTGAGCAAGGATCAAGAGCTCATCGCGGTCATAGAGGTCGACCGGGTCGGCGGTCGGGAACGCCATCAACTCGAGGCGTTCGAGCTCGAGATTCATCCACGGGGCGAGCTGCACGTATTGCAGGCCAGAGGTCGGCCCGACGGCAACGACATCGTCGGGGTAGCCGGCAGGCACGGCGCCGAATGCGGACTCGACCGTGTCGGTCACAGCACGCCCCAGTCGTAGGTCTCTTTGGTGATGCCGAGATACGGCAGGACTTCGACGCTGTCGACGCCCGGAAGCAGGCGCACGGCATTGGACACTTCGATGAACTCCTCGCGGTTGCGGGTGACGATCTCGGCAATCACGTCAAAGCGACCCGCGGTCATGACGACATAGACGGTGTTGTCGAGGACACCGAGTTCGACGGCGACCTTGCGGGCATCATCGCTCACGCGGATACCGAGCAGCGCTTGACTCTCGAGCCCCATCTTGACCGGATCGGTAACGGCGACGATGTCGATGTAGCCCTCAGCGGTCAGGCGGTTGACGCGTTGGCGCGCCGCCGCGTCGGACAAGCCGACGGTGCGACCAAGCTGGCTATACGACGTGCGGCCGTCGATCTGGAGCAAACGAATGATCTCGCGATCAATGTCGTCAATGTTTGGACTGGCCACGAGTTCCCCCTCTTTGGCCATGGGTTTCGTTGCAACCCGACACCGACACTACTGATCTCGACGTCTTCGTGCAGGGTCACGACTGATTTTCTAGCCAGTCCCGATGTGTTGCGACGGATACCAAGGGGAGACTCATGCGAGGTCGCATCACCGGCACTACGTTCTCGATATGTCCGGCACCGACTCGGTAGCAACCGCAACGACGACCGCCCTCTGGCTCGATCGCCTCTCCCCCGCTCCTGCGCGCCGCGAACCTCTTGCTGGCGACACCCAGTGCGACGTCGCCATCGTCGGCGGCGGGTTCAGCGCGCTCTGGACCGCCTGGTACCTGCGCCAGCTCGACGCAACGCTGCGCATCCAGATCATCGAGAAGCATCACATCGGCTACGGAGCGTCGGGTCGTAACGGCGGCTGGGCAGTGGGTGAACTCGCAGGATCGTTCGAGACCTATGCCAAGCGTTCGAGCGAGGACGAGGCACTTCGCCAAGCCCGAGCGGTATTCGACTCGGTCGACGAGATCGGACGCGTGACCGCGGACGCGGGCATCGACTGCGACTACGCCAAGGGCGGCTGGATCCGCCTGGCCCGCAACAAGCCGCAAGGCGATCGCATGGTCGAAGAGATCGCACACGAGCACGCACGTGGCTTCACCGAAGATGACATGCGACTCCTCGACCCCGACGAGGCCCGCTCCTATCTGAATGGCACCCGCGTCGAGCGCGGCATCTTCTTCGAACATTGCGCCTCTATCGATCCGGCCAAGTTGGCAGTCGGTCTGGCCGCGGCACTTGAGCGGGACGGCGTAACGATCACCGAAGGCACGACGGCCGAGGCGATCATCACTCGACCTCCGGGCGTGACCGGGCCCGCTGGATCGAACAAGGTCGTAACCGACCGAGGCACGGTCAGCGCTGACGTCGTGATTCGCGCCACCGAGGCCTACACCCGCGATCTCGCCGACTCGAAGCTCGAACTACTACCGGTCTACTCGCTCATGGTGGCGACCGAGCCGCTGTCCGATGACGTGATGGCCGAGATCGGACTCGCCGACCGGCCCACGTTCAGCGATGACCGGTTGATGGTGATCTACGGCCAACGCACGGCTGACAACCGGCTCGCATTCGGCGGCCGAGGCGTGCCGTACTTGTTCGGCTCGCGGATCGCCCGCTCGGCCGAACTGCATGAGCCGTCGCACGAGTTGCTGCGCGAGACGCTCGTCGACATGCTCCCCGTGCTCGGCGACATCGACGTCAACATCACCCACAGGTGGGGCGGCGTGCTCGGTATCCCACGCAACTGGGTGCCGGGGCTGCGCTTCCATCGCCACGAGGGGTTCGGTGTGCTCGGCGGCTACGTCGGCGAAGGTGTCGCTGCGGCCAATCTGGCCGGACGCACCATGGCCGAGTTGATCGTCGGCGAGCACACGCCGCGCACTTCGTTGCCATGGGTCGGCGTGCGCTCACGTCGATGGGAGCCAGAACCGTTGCGCTGGCTTGGTGTCCGCAGCAGTCGCCGTATCTTGGCCGGCGCCGACGACCACGAGTTCGAGACTGACAAGCCGGCCTCCTGGCAGTACCGCCTGAGCCGCCTCCTGCGAGGCGCCTAGCAAGTAGTGAGAAAGGCGGACTACCGCCGACGATAGACCTCGCTGGGACCGCAGGCGTGAAGGGTTGAACCCAGCGTTTGCGAGCCCGCGAGCAAAGGCGGACTACCCGATGACTTGGCAGCGGTTCGGGTCGGTGCAGTCCGCAGGGTTCAGCGATTGGGCACGGGCTGCGAGTTCTGCGAGCTGCGTGCGAGCTGCCTGGAGCCGTTCAATCTGCTCATCGATCTCGACCAGATGTCGCTCGAGGAGTGCGGTTGTGTGTTGGCACGACCGCTCGCCCGTTGCCTTGAGTTCGAGTACCGATGCGATCTCGGCCAGTGACAGCCCGCTCGCTTGGGCGTCGCGGATGAAGCGCAGCCGCTCGACTGCAGGTTCGTCGTAGTCGCGGTAGCCACTTGCGGTGCGTGCCGGCGCTTCGAGTAGCCCGACGTCTTCGTAGTACCGGATCGTCTTCGTGCTCACGTTGGCCCGTTCGCCCAGCTCGCCGATCTTCATGTGACGCACGGTAACTCCAACCTTGACCTTCCAGTCGACTGGAAGGCTTATCCTGAACCCATGGTGGCCCCCAACACCTCAGATCTCGCCGTCGATGTGGTGAGCGCGGAACGAACCGATCTGCAGATCGACGGCATGACGTGTGCCGCATGTTCGGCGCGTATCGAACGCAAGCTCTCGCGTCTCGACGGCGTCGACCGCGTTCAGGTCAACTTCGCGAACGGACGGGCAACCATCGTCCATGAGCACGTCGATACCGACGTCATGCGAGACACCATCGAAGGGCTCGGGTACGCGGTCGTCGACAATGCTGAAGCGGGCGTCGAACGGCGCGAACACGATCTGCGGCAACGACTGATCGTCGCCGTCGCCCTTGCCCTTCCCGCGATGCTCATCTCGATGATCCCCGCGCTGCGGTTCGATGGCTGGAAATGGGTCGTCGCGGCGCTCTCGACGCCGGTCGTGTTCTGGTCCGGTTGGCCGTTCCACCGCGCTGCACTTATGAACCTGCGCCAGCGGGCCACGACGATGGACACGCTCGTCTCCATCGGTTCCGGCGCCAGCTGGTTCTGGTCCGCCGTCGTGCTCGTCGCCGACCTCGGCGATGGACACATCTACTTCGAGACCGGCGCCGTGATCGTCACGCTGATCTTGCTCGGCAAGTGGCTCGAGCATCGAGCAAAGCGCCGGGCAGGCGACGCCATCCGCTCGCTTGCTGACCTGGGCGTCGGCACGGCCGAACTCGTCGATGGCCGTGTCGTTGCGGTTGACGAACTCGTGCTCGGTGACCGGTTCTTGGTGCGGCCCGGCGAGCGCATCGCGACCGACGGGATCGTCATCGACGGCCAGTCAGCGGTCGATGCCTCGATGGTCACCGGCGAGCCCGTCCCAGTCGACGTCGGCCCCGGCGACGAAGTCATCGGCGCCACGATCAACGCCGACGGCAGCCTCGTCGTCGAGGCGACGCGTGTCGGCAGCGAAACTGCGTTGGCCCAAATCATCGAGCTCGTCGAACAGGCCCAAGGCAGCCGGGCCGAAGTACAGCGACTCGCCGATCGCGTTTCGGCCGTATTCGTCCCCGTCGCAATCGTCATCGCGGCACTCACGCTCGCCGGCTGGTTCATCGCCGGACGCGACGCCGATCAAGCGTTCACCGCGGCAGTCGCGGTCCTCATCATCGCCTGCCCATGCGCACTTGGCTTGGCGACGCCGCTCGGGATCATGGTCGGGACCGGGCGGGGCGCCCAGCTCGGCGTGATCATCAAGGGCGGCGAGATCCTCGAAGACTCGCGAGCGGTCGATGCGATCGTGCTCGACAAGACGGGGACCGTGACCGAAGGCGCGATGCATGTCACCCGCACCATTGCGCCGGGCCTCGATCCAAGCCAGGCCAACCTTGTGATCGCGCTCGCCGCAGCCGCCGAGAGCCGTTCTGAGCACCCGATCGCACGAGCGATCGCTGCGTTCCCGGGTCTGACTGACGATGGCCCCGCAAACCTCGCCGACCACGTCACCGCCTTCCGCAACCGACCCGGGCTCGGGGTCTCGGCGACCGTCGACGACCAAGCGATCCTCGTCGGGCGACGGACGCTCTTCGCCACAGTCGACGCGGCGATCGAAGCAGCGGCGAGCGAGGCCGAAGCCACCGGGGCGACCGCCGTCTTCGCCGGGCGCCACGACAACGCCGAAGTCGTCTTCGTCGTTGCCGATCGGATCAAGGACACCTCGGCCGAGGCCATCGCCGCCTTTGGCGAACTCGGACTCGACGTGACACTGCTCACCGGCGACAACGCCGCAGCAGCGAACCACATCGCGGCCCAGGTCGGCATCACCCGTGTGATCGCCGAAGTACTGCCCAGCGACAAGGCCGCAGAGATCGAACGTCTCCAGGCCGGCGGCGCCCGGGTCGCCATGGTCGGCGACGGCATCAATGACGCACCTGCGCTCGCCCAGGCTGACCTCGGCATCGCCGTCGGCACCGGAACCGACGTGGCCATCGAAGCCTCGGACCTCACCGTTGTTTCGGGCGACCTGCGTGGCGTTGCCGATGCGATCGCGTTGTCGCGACGGACCCTCGCAACGATCAAGGGCAACCTGTTCTGGGCGTTCGCCTACAACTCTGCTGCGATTCCCTTAGCCGCCCTTGGGGTACTCAGCCCGATGATTGCGGCCGGCGCAATGGGATTATCGTCCGTGTTCGTCGTGACCAACAGCTTGCGGTTGCGTCGATTCCGTGGCCACCGTGCCGCACCACTGTCCTAAGCCGTCCGGAGCAGCTGCGCTTGATCTCCACCACGCCATGCCGATGGAACCGCATCATGTTCCGTCGCGCCCTCGCCGTCGTGCTGTCCGCAGCATTGCTCGCTGGCTGCGCGGGCGGTTCCACTGACGAACCGGCATCTGCGGCTGCGGTCACGGCCGCCGCGAATGCGACGGCGCTCGACTTCACCGGTGAACTTGCGACGACCGAGATGCTCGATGTCCGAACGGGTGAAGTCACGGCGCTCGATGACGTCGTCACTGGCGACCGTGCCGTGCTGCTCTGGTACTGGGCGCCCGATTGAGTGACCTGTCGCAGCCATGCGGCTGAACTCGAGCAGTTCGCTCGAGACCACGAAGACATCCTCCAAGTCGTCGGCGTCGGCTCCCAAGAACGATTCACCGATGCCGAAGACTTCCTTGGCGATACCGGACTGACCACGCTTCCGTTGCTGTGGGAAGGAACGGGCGCGTTGTGGCGACTCAACGAGGTCGGTCGCAACTCGGCGGTCCAACTCGCAACCTTCGACTTGGACCAGCTCTCACGAGAGTTCTCGTTCAACGACGCCGGCCGCACGACCGCACTCGACGCCGCCGTCCAAACCCCCTGGGGCCCCTAACCCAACTCTCAAGGGGTCTGGCCCCACAGGGCCTGGCCCCACAGAGGGCCTGGCCCATTTCACTGAAAACCACCGATTCCGGAACGGCGCCTGCAAGCCGTTCCGGAATCGGGGTCTCAGTGGTCAGAGCGGGGGGCTTCTCCGACGGTCGTAGATCTTTTTGTGATTGCATCCATCGGCTCGGGGCGGCGGGAGAAGGGCGGGATCTGCAACCCCGAGCCGACGGAACATCTGTGGTGGGTCAACGAAGGGTTGCGAGCACCGCCTCGGTGGTCGTCGTCGCCAAGCCGGTCACCTGGTCGGCTGCGCCGTAGTAGACGAAGAGCTCACCATCGCGTTCAACAACACCCGTCACCGTCATCGCACCAGGCGTGAAGCCATCGAGCTCATACGGCGTCTCGGCGACGAGTAGCGGCTCGGTGCCACGGGCGATGACCCGGGTTGGGTCGTAGCGGTCGAGCAGCACGGCCCAAATGGACCCGCACCCCTCGTCACTACGAGCGTGATGCAGCTGGAGCCAGCCAGCATCGGTTTGGACCGATGGCGCACCGCCACCAAGTCCAGCGACCTCCCACCGCGTGCGCCGGGGACGCAACACGCAGTGGTGGTTGCCCCAGTGCAACAGATCCGGCGATTCCGCGTACCAAAGTGACGCGGGGCTCGAACCAGTGGGGCGATGAAGCGCTCGGAAGAGACCACCCGAGCGATCGGGAAAGATCGAGACGTCACCGTTGTCGACGGGGAACACGAGTCCGAGTCGATGGAACGACTCGAAGTCGAATGTCTCGAGGAGACCAACCGCACGTCCGTCGGCGGACGCAGCGGTATAGGTCACGAGGTAGCGGTCACCGAGCGGCGTGATGCGGGCGTCCTCGACGCCGTACAGTTCGCCAGCGGTTTCGGCAGCCAGAAACGGTTGGTCGTCAATCTCGAAGTTGACCCCGTCGACGCTGCGAGCCAACCGAAGGTGGCTGATCGTCGTGGGTCGCTCGATGCCGTCGATCATCACCGCGTGGTTGCCGTGCTGTTCGACGTTGGGAGCGTCGAGATCAACATCGAGCACATCGGTGACGACGACGTCACCTTCGCGTTGGATGATCGGGACCGCGACGCGTCCTTCCCCAGTGTCTACGGCTTCGGCAACACGCAACAGCAACACAATCTCGTCACCGAGTACGGCTGCACCGGGGTTAAACGCGCCGCGGACCCGGAACGCCGAATTGCTCGGCGTGACTTGGTCCGGCGTGATGATCGGATGCTCTCCGATGCGCTCCATCACGTCGACTCTCGATCTGATTCCTGTGAGTGCAGTCACTGTTCTCCTCGTTGTCGGGTGCTTCCGACGGAATGCACGATCATTCGGCAACAACGTTCTTCGAAAGGTGTGTCATCTGCCGCTGTGAGGACCCTGAGAAATCAGGGGCCGGGTCATAGTTTTTGGCGATCTTCAGCCAGTCCTCGAGTCCGACGTCGCCGAAGCTGTTCGACGGCGCAGCGGGCATCGGGTTGTTCGAGGATTCGGTCACACCAGGCACATGCACGTAGCGACCGGATCCGCCGTCGTCATTCAGGATCGAGCGGTACAGCTCGAGGTGGCGGCGGGCGATCGTCGACCAACCGGCACGGCGCCGGATGTAGGTATCGGCAGCCGCAGAGAAGCTCGTCGCAAGAGCGTTGGAGCTCAGGAGTCGATTGATGGCGCCGGCATAGTCGTCTTCGAGGCAGCTGACGCCGGTGCCGCTGCGCCGAGTCACACTCGCGAACGCTTTGAGCTGCGACGTCACGAGAGGCCGCTTGAACGCAATGGCCTGGGCAAGCACGCCGCTTTGGGCGCCCTCGTCATACGGCAAGACGACGACATCGGCGGCGGACAGCATCGTGTCGAAGGTGTGCTCGGGAAACTGGCCGCTCAGGATCTGCACACGGTTCGCGAACGGTGCGGCTTCGATCTGGTCAAGCAGGTCTCGGCGGTACTGGTCGAACTCGATCGTTCGGTTCTTGCCGGCGAGTACGAGGACCGTGTTCGGGTGGGCCTCGACCACGTCGCCGAAGAACTCGATGGCCTTGTGGAACCCCTTCGACGGGCGGAAGTAGCCGCACATCAGCACGACGTTGTCGGCCGGGTTCAGGCCGAGCTTGCGCTTGGCGTCTCGGACCGGCTTGACCTCTCGCACGCCGTGATCGAGCACGGTGACCTTGGCCCCGATCTCAGGGCCAAGGTCACGTGCCAGCGTCTCGCGCTGGAAGGCTTCGTGGACGATCACACCGCTGCACTCGGCGAGCAGGTGTCCTAGCACCAGTCGTTCGGCCGCGTTGAGCGACTCATAGACATCGTGCAGCGTGACGACCACGGGCACCTCGACGAGTCGCAACCGCAGGACGAGGTCAACGACTTCCATGCCCCAGCTCGGACCGTATTGGTCGCGGTCATGCTGGATGTGCACGAGGTCAGGGGTCAGCTGCGTGAGCATCTGGTACACGGCTGGGGCGAAGTCACCCGTTCCCAGCGTGTACGTCGGGAACACGTTGTTCCCTTGGGCCCCGTGTGGTGCGACCACAAACGTCTCAACGTCGTGGGTCGCCGTGGCAGCTTCGAGATAGCTGGTGTAGGTCGCGATCCCGTTTTCGATGGGCGGGAAGCTTGAGAGGTAGCCGATGCGCATGAGCGAGGTCTCCAATCAGACGGCGAATGCCGTCGGTCGGAGGTCGCCAAGCATTGATGCTGGCGACAACTCGTCATTTCGGAGGGCAAAGCCCATCCCTTGCGTATCCACCCCTGTGGCTCCCACGTTGCGTTGCGATGAGGACAACGAACCAATCGGGGCCAAGGATGATCAATTAAGGGTATGGATACCGGTTCCCCTGCATAAGAATGCCTAGGCCAAAAGGCCCAGAGGACGCGAAAACTCCCCCAAAAGGGGGAGCATCGAGTTGAGGAATCCTTGAGTTGATGCGATTTTCAGCTCGCGGCGAGACGCTCCGCAGCCGCAACCGTGTTCGCCATCAGCAGGGTTCGTGTCATCGGGCCGACACCGCCAATGCGAGGGCTGAGCCACCCAGCAACCTCGGCGACGGGTTCGTCCACATCGCTGACGAGTTTGGGGCCTTCGAAGCTCACGCCTGCGGCGACGACCGCGGCACCAGGCTTCACCATGTCGGCCTTGATCATCCGCGGCGCTCCTGCGGCGGCTATCAGGATGTCGGCTGAGCGGGTGTATTGCGCGATGTCTTCGACCCCGGTGTGCACCACAGTGACCGCTGCATTGGCCATGTCGCGCTTAAGCGCCATCAGGTTCGCCAGGGGGCGGCCGATCGTGAGTCCACGACCCACGATCACAACGTGCTTGCCCTTGATCGGCACGTCGTAGTGGTCGAGCAACAACTGGATACCTGCAGGCGTGCAGGCCAGAGGCGCATCGATGCCTTGCACGAGCTTGCCGAGATTCACGGGGTGCAGACCATCAGCGTCCTTGGCCGGGTCGACACGAACGAGAGCAGCTTCGTAGTCCAGCGGCTTCGGGAACGGGTACTGCACGATGTACGCGTGCACCTTGGGGTCGGCGTTGAAGTCGTCGACGACGGCGTCGATGTCGGCTTGCGTCGAGGTCGCCGGAAGCACCGCCTCGCGCGATTCCATGCCGAGATCCTCTGAGTCACGATGCTTCATCGACACGTAGTTATGCGACGGTCCATCGTCTCCGACCAGGATCGTGCCCAGCCCGGGCGTGATGCCCTTGTCGGCGAGCGCAGCGATACGCGTGCGCAGGTCCTTCTTGATCTCGGAAGCAACGAGTTCACCGTCGAGCTTGATCGCAGTCATGTCCGCGATGCTACGTCGGCCGGGCAGCCCCTGCGGCCGGGTTACATGACGATTCGTCAGCGATTCAGCGAGTCGGTCGACGGAAGTGCGGCGAGGCCGCCAACAGGCCGATCACCGCGGCGACACCGACGCCTGCAGTGATGATCCACATGGTCGGGTAGCCGGCGCCGTCGACGACCGGACCGGTCATCGCTGGCGCTGCCATCACGCCCAGGTAGACGCCGGTCTGCGTCATGCCAGTCGCTCGCGCTGCGCTGCGTGGATTCGTCCGAACGATCGCGTAGTTCGTGAACGCTGGCCAGATCCACCCACCGCCGAACGCGAGCACGCCAGCGAAGACGTGGACGGCCGGGTTGCGAATCGTGAGCAGCACGAAGCCGATGATCCCGATGACGAATACTCGAGCGGCTGCGGTGAAGGGCGGCACGCGGCTCGTGTCGAGGCGGGTGCCCGAGAGCAGACGCATCGCGATGCCAAAGGCTGCGGCGCCGCTGACCGCGAGCCCGGCGACGCCTTCGCCGAGTCCGGCGTCGACGCCCGAGGCAACGAGCCATGCGTTGATCGAGCCGCTGGTAAACGCGAGCAGGAAACAGATGATCGCCACGAACACGAGCAGGCGGTTCGACGACTCGACCGAGCGTTCGGCCGCGGTTGCCGATGTCACCCCGGGCGCAATGGCGTTGCGCACACCAATGAATGCGATCACGGCCAGCGCCGCTCCCATCGCATAGGCCCATCGCCATCCAAGCGTGAGTGCGAGGGCGGGCACGGCGAGTCCGCCGAGCATCGACGACGCCGGCATTGCCGATTGCTTCGCCGCCATAGCGATCCCGAGGCGCGGCAGCTCTGCCTGCGAGAGCGCCAGGTTGACTGCGGTCTGGCTCGCAGCGTTGATGCAGCCGGCCACGACGAGTAACACCAGGACCGCGGCGAAGCTGCGAGCGGCGACAGCGATCAGCAGCTGCACGACCGCGGTCGCGAGCGTGGTGAACATGAGCTGACGGCGCGGACCAATGCGCTGAGCGACGCGACCCAGTCCGATCGAGGACAGCGCAGCTCCAAAGAAGAAGGCACTGAGCGTCCAACCCCAGGCACCTTCGGAGATCCCGAAGTCATCCGAGGCCTGCACGGCCAACGAACCTGACGCCAACCCGGGAAATACGCCGCTGACCGTGGCGAGCGCGACGGTCGCGACCACGAGCGAGGGCCGCTTGGGGGCTGCGGCAGGTGACGGCACAGCCCGACGGTAGCCAGGCGTCTGCCTTGCACTAAAGCCGTTTCCTGCCGAAACTAGGAGCGCGTGCCACCGACCGAACCTTCTGACCCTTCCGAGCCGTCGGCGGGTCAACCCGATGCCTTCGATCTCGACCTGATCGACATCGGCGTCGAAGGCAGCGGTTCGGCCAACCGGCCACAGGTACGAGCGCCCCGGGAGCAAGGCGGCCGGTCACCGGTGCGAGTGCTTGCGGCGCTGATCGCCGTGGTCGCGGTCGCCGCACTGCTCGTTGGCCTGCTCAGC
>CALDGN010000241.1 GCA_937942965.1 uncultured Acidimicrobiales bacterium
ATGACCTGTCGATCACCGACGGCGCAGCTGACGACCCGGCCGCCATCGCCATCCCGGCGGGCGATCCGTACTTCGATCCGGCCAATACGGGAACCGTCGAGCTCGACTTCTTCCGAGCGATCTATGACCCCGAGAGTGGCACCGACGTCGACCACCCCCGAGAACAAGAAAACGAGATCACGAGCTGGATCGATGGATCGATGATCTACGGATCGGACGACGAACGAGCTGCAGCGCTTCGCGAAGGTCCCGAGAGCCCGTTCCTCGCCACCAGTAGCGGCAACATGTTGCCGTTCAACGTCGACGAGTTCGCGAACGCAAACGGCACGGTCGCCGACATCACCACCTTGTTCCTGGCCGGCGACGTTCGAGCAAACGAGCAGCCGGGGCTGGCAGTCATCCACACCCTCTTCGTCCGTGAGCACAACCGTGTCGCTGCGATCATCCAACAGCAAAGCCCGGACCTGACGCCGGACGAGGTCTTCGAAGCGGCCCGGCGAATCGTCATCGCGACCGTGCAGAAGATCACCTACGAGGACTACCTGCCGGCGTTGATCGGTGCCTCGTCGATGCCCGCCTACGACGGCTACGACCCGACCGTGAACCCGACGATCTACAACGAGTTCTCGGTCGCCGCTTACCGCCTCGGGCACAGCGAGCTTAGTCCCCAGTTCCAGCGTCTCGACGCCAATGGCGACGTCATCGCCGACGGCAACCTGGCCCTGCGTGACTCGTTCTTCACTGCCCATGAGCTGTTGCTCGAAGAAGACGATCTCGATCCGTTCCTGCGAGGTCTCGCGACCCAGATCCATCAGGCGATCGACCGCCAGATGATCGAGGACCTGCGCAGCTTCCTGTTCGGGCCGCCCGGGTCTGGCGGCTTCGACCTCGCCGCGCTCAACATCCAGCGTGGCCGCGATCACGGCATCGGCACCTACAACGACACGCGTGAAGCTATGGGCCTCGCCCGAGTGACGACATTCGCGGAGATCAGCGACGACCCGGCAACTCAGGAAGCGCTGCAGCTTGCCTACGCCTCGGTCGACGACATCGACCTTTGGATCGGCGGGCTCGCCGAGACCCCACTCACCGAGCAGCGTTCCCAGCTCGGCGCCGTGTTCACCGCAATCATGGTGAAGCAGTTCGACGAGCTACGGGCGGGCGATCGGTTCTGGTACGAGCGTTATCTGACCGAGGACGAACTGGCCCGCGTCGAGAACATGACGTTGGCGGATGTCATCCGCAACAACACCTCGATCGGCGCCGAGCTGCAGGATGACGTGTTCTACGCCCCGTAGCGAGTCGCTAGCTGCGCAGTCCAAGGATTGGTTGGTTGGCTGCACCAAGGGTGAGGCGTAGCTCGTCGATCTCGTATTCGGCGACGGCACTGAGGCGCTCGATCATCTCGTCGAAGAACGCTCGGTCGTCGCAGCTGAAGGCGGGATCCGACGACGTGAAGTCCATGCGGAGGTTGCCCTCGCCGCCGGGTTCGATGGTGGCGAATCCGTCGATGGTCCAGCAGCGGCCTTGGGTTCGAACGCCAGTGTCACCGAAGGTGATCGTGACGTCGTCCATGCCCGCGGCGGTCATCGCTGAGTCGGCGTCAAAGAAAGTGTCGAGCGTCCAGGTCGTGCCCACGAGAGGAGCATCTGTCGGCGCCGTCCGCACGACGTAGGCAATCTCAGTGCCGGGGCCGGTCAAGCTAAGCCGACCGTCTTCGAGGCTCCATGCTGTTGCTTGAGGAAGTGCTCGCGCATAGAGCTGCTCGAAGTCCATCAGTGTTCTGTCAGCGCAGGCCATGTCGGTCGTGAATACGTCGCCAACGGTCACCGTGCCATCGGCGCTGAACGACGCGCTGCCGCCCATCGAGTTGCAGCCGGCTGAGCCGCCGAACCGATCACCGTCGATGCGGAAATCGAGCGGCTCGGCGGGCAGCGGAATCGCCATGTCACCCTCGATGAGCAGGAAGTCGAGAATCCAGTCACCGTCGAGTGAAGCGGACGAAGCCCCAGCAGAGTCTGCATCGGTTGAGTCATTGGTCGTCGGATCGTCGGAGGCGCACGCGGTCATCACAAGAGCGATGGCGAGGGCAATGGAGAGGATGCGTTGCATAGGGGTTAGACGTCGTCAGTGGCCCGCATGGTTCCCGAAGATGCTGAGGAATCAGCCTCGACCAACGAACGGCATCTGGTTCGCCATGATCGTCATTGTGAGCACGTTCGCATCGAGCGGCAGCGACGCCATGTAGGCAATGGCGCTGCCGACGTGGTCGACGTCCATCGTGGCCTCAGCCCGAATGGATCCATCGGGCTGGGGCACGCCCGTCTTCATGATCTCGACCATCGTCGTGGCGGCGTTGCCAATGTCGATCTGGCCGCACGCGATGTCATGGTTCCGACCGTCGAGCGAGAGCGATTTTGTCAGCCCGGTGATCGCGTGCTTCGTGGCCGTGTAGGGCGCGCTATTCGGTCGGGGAGTGGTTGCCGAGATCGAGCCGTTGTTGATGATCCGGCCGCCACGAGGATCTTGCGCCTTCATCTGAGCAAACGCTGCCCGAGCACACAGGAACGACCCGGTCAGGTTGATGTCAACGACTCGACGCCAAGCGTCAACATCGAGTTCGTCGGGCGCGACTGGCGGTGCGCTCACGCCGGCATTGTTGAAGACGAGGTCGACGCGCCCGTGCGCAGCCACCGCCGCGGCGAACAAGTCGTCGACGGATGTCTCGTTGGCTACATCGGTGGGGACGGCGAGGTGACCGGAGCCAGCAAGACCGGCGCAGGTCTCATCGAGTGGCTCTTGCCGCCGGCCTGCGGCGACGACGGTCCACCCATCGTTCGCGAGTGCTTCGGCCGCGGCGCGACCGATGCCAGTGCCAGCTCCGGTCACGATGGCGATGCGAGGTCCGGTGGCGGAGGTTTGGGTCATGGCCCAATAATGGCGCACGATGGCGGTATGACCGAGCCCGCACCGATCACCGACATCGACCCGGCCTGGTTGGCTCCAACCTGGTTTATTGACAGTGACAGCGCCGCCGTTGCCCAGTTCGCCGACGAGGCAGCCGCTGCTGCGATGGACGAGCGCGAGACTGCCGTTGCGCTGTTCCTTGCCGTACGAGATGGCTATCGCTACAACCCCTACGGCACTGAACGCACGCCCGAGTCCTACAAGGCGAGCTCGGTTGTCGCCTCCGAGTCCAATTGGTGCGTGCCGAAGTCGGTTCTGTTGACTGCCGCCGCACGTCACTGCGGCATCCCGTCCCGGTTGGGGTTCTCCGATGTCCGTAACCATCTGACGAGCGAGAAGTTGATGGAGTCGATGGGCACCGACCTCTTTGCCTGGCACGGCTACTCGGAACTGCTGCTCGACGGTCAATGGCGCAAGGCCAGCTCTGCGTTCAACATCGAGTTGTGCGAGAAGTTCGGCGTCAAGGTGCTCGACTTCGACGGCACGAACGACGCGCTCATGCACGCCTATGACGAGGCCGGCAACCGACACATGGAATACGTCAACCAGCGCGGCAGCTTCGACGATCTACCACTCGACGAGATTCACGCAACGTTCGACGAGCTGTATCAGGGAACCGAGTTCGACGGTTCGGGCGACGAGGCCTTCTCATGATCAAGCTGACCTTCTGCCTCCGCCGTCAACCGCACCTGAGCCGCGAGGAGTTCCAGGCGTATTGGCGAGAGACGCACGCGCCGCTCGTCGCCGAGCGAGCTGAGGTGCTGAAGATCCGTCGGTACGTGCAGGTGCACACGCGTGGCGATCTCGACGGTCTGCATGGTGCGTTTCAGCGGCGCAACGACGATTGCCCCGAACCCTTTGATGGAGTGGCGGAACTGTGGTTCGACAGCCTCGATGACATGGGCGGCGACGACCCGGCGAGGCGTCAGGCGCAGGCCGAGCTCCTCGCCGACGAGCGCAACTTCATCGACCTCGCCAACTCACCCATGTGGCTCAGCGACGAACACCCTGTCGTGGGTTAGGCGGGAGCCCATGGGGGCTTCGTCTTGGCGAGATACGCCTTCATGCCGGCCTGGCCTTCGGGTGACTCAAACAGGCTTGCGGAGAACGGCGCCGTCCATGCCATGGCGTCGTTGAAGCCCATCGACGGAATGTCACGCACGAGCTGCTTCGACGCGGCCAGGGCATTCGGGCCGCCGAGCACGACGTCGCGCACGATCTCGTCGACCTTGGCATCGAGCTCATCGGCAGGAAGCGCGTAGTTGACGAGCCCGAGTCGGGCGCCTTCGACGGCGGTAAACCGGTTGCCTCGCAGGAACGCCTCGGTGGCTTCGCCCTGGCGCATCTTGGGCAGACAGATCACCGAGATCATCGCCGGAGCCACGCCGATCCGCACCTCGCTGAAACCCATCTTGGCGGTGTCGAGTGCAACCGAGATGTCGGTCACGGCCGCGAGCCCGAGGCCGCCAGCGACGGCATGGCCAGCGATGCGACCGATCCACGGCTTCGGTGACATGCGGATGCGTTCGAAGACGTTGATGCCCTTGCCGGGCGCATCATCGGCGGAGGCATCGGGGCGATCATCATCGGAACGTTCCGAGAGATCTGCGCCCGCACAAAACGTGTTTCCTTCGTTCGTCAACACGACCACGCGGACCTCGTCATCGGTGTCCGCACGATCCATCGCGTCGCCGAGCTCGGCAATGAGCTGGCGGCTGAGCGCGTTGCGGTTGTCGGGGTCGGCCAGCGTGACGGTCAAGACGCCGTTCGAGAGTTCGGTGTTCACCTTTGCCATGGCCTCGGTTCTACCTCAGCGAGCAAGCGCCTGGGCAATGCGTCGCCGCGCAATACTTCCGAGATGGACCACGAGTTGATCGTTCTCGACGGCGGCATGGGAAAACACCTCGAGCGCACGGGAGCTCCGTTCCGGCAGCCGGAGTGGTCGGCACTCGCACTGCTCGAGGATCCCGATGCGGTGCGGAGCGCGCACGTCGACTTCATCGCCGCCGGCGCCGACGTGATCATCGTCAACTCGTACGCCGTCGTCCCGTTCCACCTCGGCCATGAACGTTTCGCGGAACGAGGCCGGGAATTGGCCGCCCTCGCCGGGCGTCTCGCCCAAGAGGCCGCCAGCCAAGCCGATCGCCCCGTTCGGGTGGCTGGCTCGTTGCCTCCGCTCTTCGGGTCCTACGAGCCCGACAAGTTCCGCCCTGCCGACGCGCCCCCCATGTACGACGTGTTGGTCGAAGCACAGGCTCCCTATGTCGATTTGTGGATCGCTGAGACCGTGAGCTCGATTGCCGAAGCCGACGCCATCATTGCGGCGGTCGACCGACACGATCCGGCTGCGGAACTGTGGATGTCGTTCACCGTTCCCGACGAGGCGCCTGGCGCGACCGTCACGCTCCGTTCCGGCGAAACGATCGCTGATGGTGTCGCCGCAGTTCGCGACCGGGCGAGCGCGATCCTGTTCAACTGCTCACCTCCGGAAGCGATCGGGGTCGGGCTCCGACAGGTGCACGAGGCGCTGGGCGACAACCCGACCGGCATCCGGGTCGGTGCCTACGCAAACGCGTTCGTCGAGAAAGAAGAGGGC
This sequence comes from uncultured Acidimicrobiales bacterium, assembly GCA_937942965.1. Taxonomy (GTDB): domain Bacteria; phylum Actinomycetota; class Acidimicrobiia; order Acidimicrobiales; family UBA10347; genus UBA10347. Next base: position 5,564 of record CALDGN010000241.1, read on the forward strand.
TACGCGGCAAACGAGATCGTCCTCGACCGACGCGACGAACTCACCCCCGAGCACTACGCGGCCACCTGCGCCGCATGGGCCGCTGACGGGGCAACGATCATTGGTGGCTGCTGCCAGATGTTTCCGGAACACATCTCGGCACTGACAGGATTGCGGACATGACCTTCGCCGCCGGAACGACATCGCTGCCGACGCCCGCACTCCTGCTCGATGCCGAGGCGCTCGATCACAACATCGCGGCGATGAGCGCTGTGTTGCCAGGCCGTCGCCTACGGCCCCACGTCAAGGCATTCAAGTCGACGGCGCTTGCCCAACGCCTCGCCGAAGCAGGCCACGACACGTTCACGGTCGCGACGTTGCGCGAGGCTGCAGGACTCATCCATGCGGGCCTGGGCGAAGACGTGTTGTTGGCGAACGAAAGCGTCGACGTGTCGCTGCTGCGTTCGGTCGCCGAACTCGATGGCAACCTCACCGTCGCCGTCGACTCGGCCGAGACCATCTCGGCGGCAGCTGCCGCTGGCGTACCCGCCGTGCTGATCGACGTGAATGTTGGGCTTCCTCGCTGCGGATGCGATCCGGCTGCCGCTGGTGACCTCGCCGACCAAGCGGCCGCCGCTGGGCTCCGAGTCCGAGGCGTCATGGGCTACGAAGGTCACTTGATGATGGTTCCCGACCCGGCGTCGAAGGCCCGCAAGGTCGAACGATCGATGGCGTTGCTGCTCGACGCATCACAGGCCGTGCTTGCAAACCACCCCCATGCGACGATCGTCTCGGCCGGGGGCACGGGCACCTTCGACACGAACACGTGGGCGAACGAGATCCAGGCGGGCTCCTATCTCATGATGGACACCCACTACGGCACGCTCGAGCAACCGTTCCGCCAATCGCTCTGGGTCGAGTCCACCGTGATCAGCATCGCACCGGACCGTTCCTACATCGTCGGCGATGCGGGGCTCAAGGCGTTCGGTATGGACCACGGCGACCCGAGCTGGGGCGAGGGCGACGTGCTGTTCTGCTCCGACGAGCACATCACGATGCGGCCCGCGGATCCCGATGCGTGGTCGGTCGGTGACCGGGTGCGTCTCGTCCCTGCGCATGTCGACCCGACGATCGCCAAGCACGAACGCATGTGGCTCATCGAAGACGACGCGGAACCCGTTGCCCTCGACGTAGACCTCCGCAACTGGTAACCGGGTAGTACGCGTTCTTCGCTTCGCTGAGAACGCTTCGCTCGGTGAATGCACTGCGGTCCCCACCG
>CALDGN010000242.1 GCA_937942965.1 uncultured Acidimicrobiales bacterium
AATTGCCGCAGCGATCAGCGGGGCGATCGAGACGACCTCGAACTTGTCGAGGCGGTGCGTGAGCGGAAGCGTGTTCGTGACCACGACCTTTTCGATCGAGCTTTGCTCGAGCCGTTCGATCGCTGGGCCGCTGAAAACACCATGCGTGGTGGCCGCGATTACCGAGCGAGCGCCCTTCTCACGAAGCAGCTCTGCGGCAGCAACGATCGTGCCGCCCGTATCGATCATGTCGTCGATCAGCACGCACGTGCGACCGTTGACCTCGCCGACGACCTCTTTGGCTTCGACGGCGTTCTTCTGGTTGTGCAGCCGGCGCTTGTGCACGATCGCCAGATCGGCGTCGAGGCGTTGCGCGTAGCGTTCGGCGACCTTGACTCGGCCGGCATCGGGCGACACGACAACCAGGTCGTCGGCCATCTGCCCGAGCGCATCGCAAAGCACTGGCATGGCGACCAGGTGATCCCACGGCCCGTCGAAAAAGCCCTGAACTTGGCTTGAATGCAGGTCGACCGACACCATGCGGCTTGCGCCTGCGACTCGGAATTGATCGGCCAGGAGCTTGGCGGTGATCGGTTCGCGGCCCGAAGCTTTGCGGTCTTGGCGGGCGTAGCCGAAGAACGGAGCGACAACCGTGGTGCGTTTGGCCGAGGCCCGCTCGGCGGCATCGACCATGATCAGGTGCTCCATAATCGAGTCGTTGATCGACATGGCGCCAGAGCCTGCATGGGTCTGCAGGATGAAGACGTCGGCGCCGCGCACGGACTCGGAGAACTTGCAATAGATCTCGCCGTTGGCGAAGTCAGACAGATTCGCGTCGATCAGCTTGACGTCGAGAATCTGTGCGACTTCTTCGGCCAGCGCCGGGTGCACCCGGCCACTGATCAGATGCAGGCGCTTCTTCGAAGTGACTTCCATCGTTAACCCCCAGGAACCGACGGACGCCAGATCCGACGGACGATGATGGCGGCGAACTTATCGAACGCCACCTACCGAAAAGGTGATCAGTCGCCAGTCAAATGCGTAAACGGTGCGACGATTTCCCCATCGGGCACGTGAGCCCCATGGACCACGCTGTGCGGCACCGTTGCACCGGCGGAAACGTAGGCATTGACCAGCTGCGTGTTCGGTCCGACGGTCGCTCCCGCCCCAACAAAGGTGCCGCCTTGCAGCACGCTTCCGGGATGAATCGTTGCGTCGGGTTCGATCTCGACGTCGGCTTCGATGACCGTCGAAGATGGCTGCACGACGGACACACCGGCCTGCATGTGCGAACGAACGATGCGCTGCGCAATTGCGTTGGCCGCGTCAGACAGCTGCGCCCGATCGTTGACGCCGCTGATCTCAACCGAATCGGCAATGAACGGGTGCACGGGATGGCCCGCTTCGACCAACACGCTGATCACATCGGTGAGGTACAGCTCGCCTTGGGCGTTGTTGCTGTCGATCATGCGCAGCGCAGGAGCGAGCAGCGAGCGACGGAAGCAGTACATGCCGCCGTTGATCTCATTGAGTCGGCGCTCGTCGGCGTCGCAGTCGCGGTGTTCCACGATCTTGCGGACCGAGTTGCCGTCGCGGCCTCGGACGATTCGCCCGTAGCCCGACGGATCGTCGAGGCGAGCGGTCACGACCGTGCAAGCAGCGCCGGACTGGATGTGTTGATCCACCAGGCGCTCGATGGTCTCACCTTGGAGCAGAGGCGTGTCGCCCGGCAGCACGACGACGTGGTCGTCGTCGGAGAAGCTCGGGTCTTGGACGTCGAGGGCGGCCAGTCCGACCGAGGTCGCGTCGCCGGTGCCTCGCTGGTTGTGCTGTTCGGCGAAGACGAACTCGCGGTCGGGGAAGCCCGAATGGAGCGATTCGACAACGAGTTCCTTGCCATGGCCGACAACGACCGAGATGTTGGGGAACCGCGTGCTGTCGAGACTCGACACGACCCAGCCGAGCAGGCTGCGCCCGCACGCATCATGGAGGGGCTTTGGCAGCTCGCTCTTCATCCGAGTGCCCTTGCCCGCCGCAAGCACGACCGCCGACAGACTCATAGCCGTCCAACCACTGATTGATGTTTGGGATGTTTCGCCGCCGGCGAAACTCCGTAAGCAAGCCGGAGGCTTGCGTCTTTGGGATGTTTCGCCGCAGGCGAAACTCTGTAAGGCGCTCGAAGAGCGCCGACGCTGGCCAGGCAGGGATCGAACCTGCGACCTCCTGATCCAAAATCAGGCGTTCTGCCGATTGAACTACTGGCCATCGGCCCCTTACCGTACCGCGCCGAGACCAGCGACGGGACGTGCATTTTCGGAACAAGCTTGCTTCAGGTGTCCCGACACCCATTCACGGCGATAGTGTGCGCAGCGCTATGGGATCTCTCGTCAAGAAGCGCCGCAAGCGCATGCGTAAGAAGAAGCACCGCAAGATGCTCAAGCGCACTCGCGCTCAGCGCCAGCGCGGCAAATAACCGCACAATCTACGTATCTTCAGGCGGGGTTGTTCGTGCAACAACGAACCCGTCGCCTGTGTACGCGCCTTCGACGAACCACGTCGAGCCGCTGCCGGCCAGCCTGGCTCGTGTACCTGCTTCTTCGCTGAGACGGTCGCGCCATCGCGCCAGCTGCGGTTCGACCACGAGCGCTGCTGGTTCGAGATCGTTGCCGTGCTCGCCGGTTGGCCCACCAAGGTCGTCCCAGGCTCGGTACACCGCTGGGGTCGAGCAGTGCAGCGGCGGTGTGAGCAGCGTGTAGGTCCGTTCGACGAACGGCAACGGCGCGACGATCTCACCGATGCCGGAGACCTTGGCGCGCCCGCCGACCAGGCAGAACGCCACATCGGCACCCAGGCGAGCAGCAGCTTCGAGATCATCGAAGCCAGCGGCCCGCAAGATGGCTGCGGCGTCGGCTGAGCCTCCGCCGAGCCCAGCGCCTGCAGGGATGCGCTTCTCGACGTCGACCTGACGCTGCTCCCCCACCAGCGCGAGCGCCCGAGTGACCAGATCGTTCTCGTCACCTTCGCCGCTCCACGCGCCGCGGTACCGCACACCCGATCCTTCGCTCACGACGAGCTCATCACCGAAGTCGAGCGTGACCATCTCTGCGTCGATCAGGTGCATGCCGTCGTCACGAAGTCCGGTGACCCGCAGGTCGACGGTCAGCTTGGCGGGAGCAAACAGTGTTGCGTTGCGAGGAAGCGCACGTGACGAAGACACGTGGGCAGCGTAGGAGCCCTAGGAGCGGGCGTCGCGACGGGCCTGGGACAGAGCGACCCAAGCTTCGACGCCGATCTGCTCAGGTCGGGCCTGCGGGTCGACGCCAGCAGCCTCGAAGACATCGGGTGTCACGAGCCCACCGAGGGACTTCCGCAGCATCTTGCGCCGCTGACTGAACGCGGCCCGCACCAGCGTGAACACCTGATCCACGGGCTCGTCGAAACGAGGCGTTGCGTGGCGATCGAGGCGAACAAGCGCCGACTCGACCCGTGGCGGCGGAAGAAAGACCGATGGCGGGATCTTGGCCACGAGCTCACCCGTCGCCCAGAACGCCACCTTGACCGACGGGACGCCGTAGTTCGATGAACCAGGGGCTGCGACGAGTCGTTCGGCGACCTCTCGCTGCACCATCACCAGCATCGATGTGACCTGCGGAACCTCGTCGAGCACGTCGAGCACAAGCGGTGTGGCGACGTTGTAGGGCAGGTTGGCGACCATGGCCCACGAATGCTCGGCCGGAGCAGCAGTCGACCAGTCGACCTCGAGCGCATCGGCGTGCACGACCGAAACCTGCGGTATGTCGAACTCGCCCTCGATCACGCGAACGAGGCCTTCGTCGATCTCGACCGCGACCACGATCGCTCCAGCGTCGACGAGTCCGGCCGTCAGCGCGCCGAGGCCGGGCCCCACCTCCACGACATGGTCGCCCGCTTGCACGCCGGCGAGGCGCACGATGCGGTCGACTTGGTTTGGATCGATGAGGAAGTGCTGACCCAGACGCTTGTCGGGTCGCAGGCCATAGCGCTCAAGCAGCTCGGCCGTGGCACGGGCGCCGATGCTCAGCGGAGGTGCTGGCCGCACACCGGCCAAGGTGAAGCGCCCTGTAGGTCATACAGGGCACGGGCGAGCAGGTCTTGATCTGTGGGCGCAGCGGTCGATGGCAACACGCCGACGAGATCGGCGCGTCCGGCCCGTTGCGCAATGCTGTCCCAGGTGCTCTGCACGAACTGATAGGCGCCGTGATAGAGGCCATTGGCGCTCACGATCGTGTAGCTACCGCTCGACTCGCAGTTGCGAAGGGCGGCCCAGTCGGCCTCGGTCGGCGGTTCGCCGTCGCCGGTTGGAATCGGTGTTGCAGCTGGCGCCGGAGGTTCGGTCGACGTGAGGAACTCACGGGCGACCCAGCCGCGAACGGGGCTTTCGATCTGCATCCACGCGCGGCCACCATTCATACGAACTTGGCCGCTGGCAAACACTTGCATGCGATGGTCGAGTGCTCGGATCACATTGCCGCCAGCCTGGTCCCGCACCAGCAAGCCGCTTTCGCTGTCGACCCATAGCCACGCCGAATCGACTTGGGTGGTTTCGCCAACGGTCGGCTGGGGCGTTGGTGTGGCGGTTGGAACGGCGGTTGCGGTCACGACGGGCAGAGGCGTAGCCGTCGGCGCTGGCGTCGCTGTGGGCTCGGGCGTGGCGGTTGGTTCGGGAGTGGGTTCCGGCGTCGCTGTTGGCTCGGCGGTTGGCTCAGGCGTCGGGCTTGGAACGGGCGTTGGCGGAACTGGTGTGGACGTCGGCGCAGCGACTGCAGCTGCGGCCGGAGGAGTCGTTGGTTCTGGTGTTGGCTCGACGGTCGGCTCCGGCGATGGTTCTGGCGTCGGCGTCGCTTCGACCGTTGGGGTTGGCGTGGGCGTCGTATCCGGAATCACCAGGACGGGTGCTGGCTCGCCACTCTCGTCGGTTGTTGTGAGCGGGACACCCACCGGTTCGGTGGTGGGCAGCGTTGTCGGCACGAACTGTGCTTGGGCCGAGACTGACGTTGGGCTCGCGGCTACCGACACCTCGGTCGCGGGGTCGCGCTGCAGCAGGTCCGGAGCCAGCACGGCCGCAAGCGCGAGCAACGCGAAGACAAGCACGAGTGCGATCTTCAGAAGTGCTTTGCGCATGGGACGGAGTGGTTCCTCGACGGTGGGGTCGGCCCGCGAATCAGTGCTTCACGAACGAAGCTCCGTAATATAACCGCAACATTGACCGCGGAGGGCGCGCCTGTGATCACGGTCACAGGTCGTAGGGATCAGGTGCAGTACGCCCTGCGGCACTGCTCGTCACGTGGCACTGCCGTGCCACCGTTCTCACCGATTTGGTACCCGCTTTCCGGGCACTGAATCGGTGAGAAGCAATACCGGCCCTAGACGTGGCCGAGAAGCGGATAGGCCCGGTGGGCGTTGTGCCAGGTCGCCTCGGCGACCGCTTCGATCGACTCGCCTCGCAGCTCGGCCAGCACCTCGCCGACCCGAGCGACCCAGGCCGGCTGGTTGCGCTTGCCCCGATACGGCGCCGGTGCCAAGTACGGCGAGTCCGTCTCGACCAGCATGCGATCGGCTGGACACAACACCGCGGCCTGCTGCACGTCGGCCGCCGACTTGAACGACACAATGCCGCTGAACGACAGCCAGGCGCCTCGATCCAGGCACTGCTGCGCCTCGTCAGGGCCGCCGGTGAAGCAATGGAAGATCGTCGACGACGGCATTCCCTCGGCATCGAGAATGTCAAACGTCTCGGCCCAGGCCTCGCGGGTATGGATCACCAGCGGAAGCTCGTGGCGGTGCGCCAGCGCAATCTGGGCCGCGAACATCTCGCGCTGCTCGTCACGGGGCGAATGGTCGTAGTGGTAGTCGAGCCCGCACTCCCCCACAGCGACGACGCCCGGCTCGGACAGCAGTGCTTCGAGGCCGCCGATGCCGTGCTTCGCCTCGTGAGGGTGCAGGCCGACGGTCGCATGCACACCCTCGTGCGCCGCGGCGTGCTGAATCGCTTCTTGCGACGTCGCCAGATCACAGCCGACATCGATGAAGCGTTCGACGCCACCGGATCGCGCCGCGTCGAGGATCTCGATCGCGTCGTCAGCGAGATGGCAATGATTGTCGACCCAGCGCATGGTCGGCGCTCAGCCCTTCACCCGCGGGAACAGCGGATCACCGGTCGAAACCGTCAGGCCACCTGGGTAGCCGCCCCAATCGGCAGCTGCCGGCAAGGGCTGTTCGGCGACCGTGCCGTCGAGGCCGAGGCGCTTCCACGCGGCCTCAGCAGCTTCGGGAATCGTCGGCCACAGCAGAACGGTTGCGATGCGGGCCGCCTCGATTGCGTCGCCCATGACGGCATCGACCTCGGGGCCGGGATCCATCTTCCACGGCTCGTTCTGCTGCAAGTACTCGTTGGTGTCACGCACGATGCGAATCGTGGCGTCGAGGGCCTGTGACGGCTGGACCTTGTCCCACGCCTCGGCTGCGGTCGCATACGACTCGGCAACAACAGCTGCCAGCGGCGAATCAGCCTGTGGGGCCGGGCCGACGCCATCACACTTCTTGCCGACGACCGTCGCCACGCGACTGATCAAGTTGCCGTAGTTGTTCGCCAGGTCGGTGTTGTACCGCTCGACCATGCTCTCGTAGCTGAACTCACTGTCCGGGCCGAACGGGTGATCACGCAACAGCGCATGGCGGAAGCCATCGACGCCGAGCACCTCGGTCATCTCCGACGGCGCGATCTTGGTGACATTGCCGCTCTTGGACATCTTCTCGCCGCCGAGCAGCAAGAAGCCGTGCACATGGAAATGCGGCATGTCCTCGATGCCCGCAGCCATCAGCATTGCTGGCCAGTAGATCGTGTGGAAGCGCAAGATGTCTTTGCCGATGAAGTGGTGGGCGGCTGGCCACCACGCTTCGAAGCGCTCCGGATCGTCGGCGTAACCGACTGCGGTCGCGTAGTTGATCAGTGCGTCGTACCAGACATAGAAGACATGGTCGTCGTCCCACGGGACCGGGATGCCCCAGTCGATCGACGAGCGGGTCATCGAAACATCGCGCAGCCCAAGCTTGAGGATGCCCATCGCCTCGTTGCGATAGCCACCAGGCGTGATGTTGTCCGGCACGGCCTCGAACCACGCCTCGAGACGCTCTTGGAACGCCGACAGCTTGAAGAACCAGTTCTCCTCGGTCATCCACTCGGCCGGGGCCTTGTGGATCGGACAGTGGTGGTCGTCGAGCAGGTCGTCCTCTTCGTAGTACGCCTCGCAGCGCACGCAGTACCAGCCCTCGTAGGTGTCCTGGTACACGAACCCGTTGTCGTACGCCTTCTGCAGCAGCGCCTGCACCGCCTGGTGATGGCGAGGCTCGGTCGTACGGATGAAGTCGTCGTTCGCGAGATTGACGCCCGCCCACGCTTCACGGAAGCGATCTGAGTTCAGATCGGCCTGTTCCTGCGGGGTGCGACCGTTCTCTTCTGCTGAACGCTGAACCTTCAGGCCGTGCTCGTCGGTGCCGGTCAGCGACCAGACGTCGTCGCCCAACATTCGATGCCACCGAGTCACAGCATCGACCGTGACGGCGTTGTACGTATGCCCGATGTGCGGGGCATCGTTCACGTAGAAGATTGGCGTTGTGGCGTAGTACCGGGGCACCCCGCCAGCGTAGGGGCGGCGACGGCGAGGCCACCGCCAATTGGGCGCCGGAAGCTGGCCTAGTGTGGACCACTGTGTTCCCCTTCAAGGACGAGAACCCCACCCACAACCGCATCATCGTCACCTGGCTGCTCATCGCCGCCAACGTGCTCGTGTTCGTGCTCTGGCAGGGCGCCAACGACCCGCAACGTGTCGACGCGGCCACGATGTCGCTCGAATGGGCCGCTATCCCCTGCGAAGTCGTCACCGGCGACGGCCTGACAGCGCCCGAAATCGACCTGACCTTCACCGGCCAGACCGACACTGCGTGTGATTTGGACCCGAACGGTGCCGAAGCGTTCCCCGACAAGCCCGTTCGCCTCGCCCTGCTGTTCTCGATGTTCATGCACGCCGGCTGGATGCACTTGGGCGGCAACATGCTGTTCCTATGGATCTTCGGCAACAACGTCGAAGACCATCTGGGGCCTGTGATCTATCTGCTCTTCTACCTGATCGGCGGGTTCGCCGCGTCGGCCGCGCACATCGGGCTGCAGCCCGACAGCACCATCCCCGTCGTTGGCGCCTCAGGGGCGGTCGCTGCCGTCATGGGGGCCTATGCGATCTGGTTCCCCAACGCTCCAATACGCACGCTGATCTTCATCATCCTCAAAGA
>CALDGN010000243.1 GCA_937942965.1 uncultured Acidimicrobiales bacterium
GACGATCTCGTTGGCCGCAATCGCAACGAACCTCAAGGTCGGCGGTGGCGGCGTCTACTTCTTGCTCTCGCGAACGCTCGGTCCCCAGTTCGGCGGAGCCATCGGCCTGGTGCTCTATCTGGCCATGTCGGTGTCGGTCGCGTTCTATGCCATCGGCCTCGGCGAAGCCGTGGCCAGCATTGTCGGCAGTGACAGTGCTGCTTTGCCGCGCCTGATCGCGGCCGCGGTCATCGTCGGCCTGCTCGGGCTCGCCTGGTTGGGCGCCGACATCGCAACCCGGTTCCAGTACGTCGTCATGGTGTGCCTCGTCGTTGCGATCGTCGGGTATTTCGCAGGCGTGCTTCCTGATCTCGAACCCGGTCGGATCGGTGACAACTTTGGAAAGCCAGCGCTCGGTGGCTCGTTTTGGGTGAGCTTCGCGATCTTCTTCCCGGCCATCACCGGATTCACCCAGGGCGTTGCGATGTCGGGCGATCTCAAGACGCCATCGCGCAGCATCTCGGTCGGTACGTTCTCGGCGATCGGTGTCTCGACCGTCGTTTACTTCCTGGTGATCTTGACGCTCGGCATGGCGGTGCCGCTCGACATCTTGCGAGAAGACACGGCCATCATGCGATCGTTGTCGCTGCGGCCGTGGCTGGTTGACGTCGGCGTGATCGCCGCCACGTTGTCCTCGGCGATCGCCTCGATCATGGGCGCACCCCGGACGCTGCAGCGACTGGCCGCAGACCGGCTCATCAAGCCGCTCGAACGCTTCGCCGAAGGCTCAGGGGTCGACGACAACCCTCGGCTCGGAGCCGCCCTCAGCGCCGCGATTGCGCTCGTGACCGTCGCGCTCGGGGATCTCGACGTCGTTGCCCCCGTCATCTCCATGTTCTTCCTGGCCAGCTACGGGATGATCAACTTCGCGACGTACTCCGAGGCCCGAGCCGCGAGCACCTCGTTCCGCCCTCGCTTCAAGTACTTCGACTGGCGGCTGAGTCTGGCCGGCACCGTGGCGTGCTTGGGAGCGATCCTCGCGATCGATCCGCTGGCCGGTGCGCTCGCCGGGGTCGCCGTCTTCATGCTCTATCGCTGGCTGCAGCAGTCCATCAGCGAGGTCCGATGGGCCGACAGCACGCGTGGCTTCCACGCCTCGCAGGTGCGATCGCATCTCAAGCAGATGGGCGTGCAGTCAGACCCGAGCCGCGACTGGCGACCCTGCACGGTTGCTTTCGTTCCTCGCAACCCTGAGCGTCGTTCCCGGCTCATTGCCGTGGCCTCGTGGCTCGAAGGCGCTGCCGGCTTCACGACCGTCACCCGAGTGATCGTCGGCTCTGGCGCAGTCGCTCGCAAGAAGGCGACCATGGTCGAGCTCGAGCTCCGGCGAGAACTCGCCGACCGCAACGACGGGATCTACGGCCGCGTGGTTGTCGGCGACACCGTGCAAGCGGGCGTCGCCGCCATGCTGCAGGCGCACGGCCTGGGCGCGGTTCGACCGAACCTCGCGCTCTATTCGTGGCATGACCCCGACGTCTCGTGGCAAGCCGAGTCCGAAAAGGGCAAGGCCACTCGTTACACGAACATGGTCCGCACCGGGCTTCGTCACGGCTGCAACGTCGCCATCGTCCACGCTGACGACGCCAGCTGGGCACGAGTGACCGCCTGCCCCAAAGAACAACGCCGCCTGGCTGTCTGGTGGACCGACGACCGCACAGGACAGCTGCTCACGATGCTGGCGTGGATGTGCACCCGGTCATCGACCTGGTCGGGTGCCGAGATCGAAGTCTGGGTCGCAGGTGATGACGTGCGGACCGACGAGATCAACCGAGTGACCGCACTGCTCGACGACGCCCGACTGCCCGTCCGAGTCGCCGGCGGTGCACCTCGATCGGCCTTCGTTCACCGAGTCTCCGGGGCCTCGCTCGTCTTTGCCCCAATGCGGGTCCGCAAGGGTGAAACGCTGGGACCAAACGGCGTCGACCTCGACGAACTCGGCGACCAGCTCCCGGTCGTGGTGTTCGCCCAAGCAGTCGCACAAGTCGAGCTCGACGTGCAACCCGACGATGATCGCTCTGCAGCGATCGCAATGGCACAAGATCGCGCATCAAAGATGTCGGATCGAGCCGACGAGCTCAACGAAACGGCCGCTGTCCTGATGGTCAAAGCAGAACTGCTTCGGATCGAACGCCCTGAATGCACCAGCGAAGACGTCGCAATCGTCGCCGCAGACAAGCAGGCCGCCGACGCGCAGCGGGCGTATCTCGACGCACGGACCCGAGCCGACGAAGCCTGGCGTGTGGTGTCCGGTCTTGACCCGTCGGCAGCCGATGGCAATGTCGACCACGAACTGTGGTCAACAAGTAGCGAGCGGACGGCTCGCTAACAGAACGGGCGAACGATCACCTGAGAATCGGTCGCTCCGGCATCGAGTACGTCGTTGCCGTTCCACGAGCAGATGTGGCCGTGCTCGTCCATCCGTAGCTCGCCGGGTTGGAGCGATGCGTAGACCCGCACTCGTTCGCCGTTCGGCACTGCGATGACGCCGTCGGCAGGCACTCGACCACTTCCGATGAGGTCTTGATCTCGTGTCACTCGACGTTCGGATTCGCTGCAGTCAGTGGCATCAGGCGCTGCGACCTGCAGCACCTCGCATGAGATGGCTTGGACTGGCGACCCGTTGGGATTTGTCGCTGTCGCAATGACCTCGTCGACGTCCTCGACGGTGTAGACCCGATAGTCGAGTCGGGTTAGGTCGTCGAGACGTTCAACGCCGGGCTCGACCGTGATCTGCACATCGACCGGTTCTGCATTGCCGCAGGCGGCAACGAGGCTGATCAGACCGAGCGCGAGAGTTATGACTGTCGTGGCGAAGGAGCGCGTCATGATCGAGGGGTCGCCGAACGGATACCAGCGATGCCATGGGCCTGCTGGGATCGGCGTTTAGCTTGGTACTGGGCGTCGTCAGCTTCGCGTAAGGCTGAGTCGAGCGAGGTTCCTGGCGGCGCCAGGTAGACGCCGATGCTCGCTCCGACCGCGGCTGAACCAGCTCCGACGTTGAACGAGTCGGAGAACACGGCTGCGATGCGGCGCTTGATGTCGGCCATCTCGATCTCGTTCGTCGCTGGAACAACAACGGTGAATTCATCGCCGCCATATCGGGCGACGAGAGCATCGTCGCCCAACCGTTCGGTGAGGCGCGCTCCGACGGCGACGAGGAGTTCGTCGCCAGCGGCGTGGCCCATCTGGTCATTGACGGCCTTGAACCCGTCGAGGTCGAGAAACGCAACCCCGACCGGATCGGTTTCAGAGGAGAGGGCGTCGCCGAGCGCTTCGACGAAGCCAGCTCGATTCGCCAAGCTCGTGAGCTGATCGGTGCGCGCTTGCTGGTGAAGCCTCACCGTCAAGGTCGCGCTCTCATACTGATTGCGGTGGGACGCTTCGGCGAGCACGCCGGCGAACGCACCGATGGCGAAGAGAGCGACGCCGCACCAGCGGGCATCGCCATCGCCCACGACAAAGAAGCCAGCGCTTCCGAACACGGTCGCGGGTACCAGAAAGGCAACGTAGGTCGCTCTCAACGTCGACGCGAACATGGCTGCGGCCATCAGGACTGCGATCGGTAGACCGACGATGACGGCTTGCCAGACGGGATCTTCGGGCATGGCGAGCCACGGGAAGACCCCCCACACCAGGCCGCCCAAGGTCTGGGTCCAGACGGCGCGAAACGTCCAGTCGTCGGCCGGGTCGTGACGGAGATAGGCGAGCCACTGCACCAGCGCCGCGGCGAGGGCCAGGCCTACCCAGATCAGCAGGGAGTTGGCGTTCTTGACCCGGGGTAAGAGGGCAAGCAGAAGCCCTGGGATGCCGAAGGGCACGCACAGCATTGTGACGCGCATCATGCGGTGCATGCGGACGCGCAGAATTGAGTTGACCCTGGTCTGGTCCGTGATGGCCCGCGGCACTTCTAGGTCCACCGTCTCCCATCGGCCCAAAGGGATCATCTCTTAAGGGCGGATGGCCCACGCTTCAGCCGCCGGCGATAGCAGGGATGAAGTGGACCTCGGCCCCATCGGGGATGTCCTCGTAGAGCGCGTCAGGGATGATCTCGCCGTTGATCGCCACGGCCATACCCTCGGTGAGTTGTTCGCCGAGCCCAGGCCAACGCTCGTCGAGGAGCCGAACGAGGCGACGCACCGTCGGCGCGTCGACCTCGATCTCATCTTCGCCGGTCACGGCCTTGGCCGTGGCACTGAACTTGACCGTAATCATCGTGGCAACGCTCAGCCGGCGTTGCGCTCGTTGATCGCTTCGAGCATGGCAACGGGGGACATAGGCAGATTCTCCATGCGGCAATCGGTTGCTCGGTCGATCGCGTTCGCGATGGCAGCCATTGGCGGCACGATGCCGACTTCGCCGACGCCACGCACGCCATAGGGATGGTTCGGGTTCGGGACTTCGACGACGATCGTGTCGATCATCGGCAGATCCGACGCCACCGGGATCCGGTAGTCGAGGAAGCTCGGGTTGTCGAGCGTGCCGTCAGCCCGGTGGATGTATTCCTCGTTGAGCGCCCAGCCGATGCCTTGGACGACACCGCCCTGCATCTGGCCCTCGACGTAGCTCGGGTGAATCGCCTTGCCGGCATCTTGGGCCGTCGTGAAGCGCACGATCTTGGTCTGGCCGGTCTCTTCGTCGACGTCGACGTCGACCAGCTGGGTCGAAAAGCCAGCGCCAGCGCCGCGGACGTTCTCGGCGTGGGTCGCCGAGATCGGACCACCGGTGCGTCCGGCCTTGGCGGCCAAGTCAGCCAGCGACAGCGGAGACTCGGTGCCGCTCACGTGCTGGGCCTGGCCCTGCACCCACTCGACGTCTTCGATCTCGCAATCCCAGGTCTTGGCCGCTCGGCGGCACAGGTCGGCGACGATCTTGCGGCAGGCTTCGACGACGACCTTGCCGGTCGCGAGTGTTACGCGGCTGCCGCCAGTTACGTCGGTATCGCCGATCGTGTCGGTGTCGGCGATGTGAGGTTGCACGCGTTCGACATCGATGCCGAACTCTTCGGCGGCGAACAGCGCCATCGACGAGCGGCTGCCGCCGATGTCTGGCGAGCCGGTGATGACCGAGACGTTGCCATCAGCGTGGACGTTGACGGTCGCCAC
>CALDGN010000244.1 GCA_937942965.1 uncultured Acidimicrobiales bacterium
TCGACGGCGCCTCCTACCGTGCTCTGATCGGAGCGGCCTGATGCCTGAACTGATCTGTGCTCGGTGCACACACCCGAACCACGAGTCCTCGAACTACTGCTCGTCGTGCGGGTTCGATCTGCACCGTTCGCTCGAAGAAGAAACGACCGAGATCCAGATCGTCGACCTGAGCGATGCCCCTGATGACGCGGGCTCGATGCAAGGCGGCGCATCGTTCGTCGTCAAGCGAGGCCACAAGGCCGGCACCCGCTACGCCATCGACGGTGCCGTCACCACCATTGGCCGCCACCCCGAGAGCGACATCTTCCTCGACGACGTCACCGTGTCGCGCCGCCACGCCGAGGTCCGCCGCGACGGCGACCAGATCACGATCGACGACGTCGGATCGCTCAATGGCACCTATCTCAATCGATCTCGTGTCGAGTCGACGGGCCTTCGGTCCGGTGACGAGGTCCAGGTCGGCAAGTTCAAACTGGTATTTCTGACCGAAGACGCATGAGCAGCCTTCCTTCCAACCCATCGGGATCTGAATCCGACGACGAGCATGAGCTCGACTACGACGACGAGTTGATGCCGTCCTCGGCCGAGGACATGCTCGACTTGGTCCCGATCTCCAAAGTTCTCGACGAGCTCCAAGACGCGTTTCCCGACATCACCGTGTCGAAGATCCGATTCCTTGAGTCACGAGGCCTCGTCAACCCGTACCGGGCTGCGTCGGGCTATCGCCGCTACAGCGAGAACGACATCGGGCGCTTGCGTTGGGTGCTCACCATGCAGCGTGATCACTTCCTTCCGCTTCGGGTCATCAAGGAACGCTTGGACTCAGGCGAGCTCGATACCGAGGTCGAAGAGGGCGAGAGCGTGCCGAAGCCGGCGCTACCGCCTCGTACACCATCGTCACGATTCCGAGCCCCTGGGCCGGCATCTGAACAGCTCAGCCCAGCCGATCTGGCCCGGCTTGCTGGCATCACGACCGAACAGCTCGATGATCTGGTCAAGTTCGGGCTCGTTGAGCCGGTCGACACCGAAGATGGTCCTCGCTACGAGCGCAGCGAACTCAAGGTCGCCAAGGCCGCCCATGCGTTTCTGACGCACGGAATCGAAGCCCGCCACCTCAAAGCGTGGCGTGTTGCCGCTGAACGCGAGGCGGGCATGCTTGAGCAGATCATCGTGCCGATGACCCGCCACAGCACGCCCGACGCAACGACCCGTGCCCGCGAGGTTGCTGATGAGCTCATCGACCAGGGCAATGCGATTCGCGAGGCCATCATCGTCAAGGTGCTACGAGACTCGCTCGGGTACTCGGGCGACTAAGTCGGCTGGGGCCATTGGGCCCGTCACCGACCCGCCCATGGCGGTAGTGTGGGAACCGTGATCGCCATGAAACTCGTTGGTGTCCGGGTTGAGATGCCCAGCAACACGCCCATCGTGCTGCTCCAAGAGACCAACGATGACGGGCGCATGCTGCCGATCTTCATTGGTCAGGCCGAAGCCACGGCGATCGCGCTGGCCCTCGAAGAAGTCGAGACGCCTCGGCCGATGACCCACGACCTCGTGCGTGACCTGCTCATGGTGCTTGGTGTGACGCTCGACAAGATCGTCGTCACCGATCTGCGCGACAAGACGTTCTTCGCCGAGATGCATCTCACTGGCCCCAATGGCGAACAGATCGTCTCCTGTCGTCCGTCTGATGCGCTCGCCATTGCCGCTCGCACCGACGCCCTCGTGTACGCCGAACCGCACGTGCTCGA
Organism: uncultured Acidimicrobiales bacterium; assembly: GCA_937942965.1. Taxonomy (GTDB): domain Bacteria; phylum Actinomycetota; class Acidimicrobiia; order Acidimicrobiales; family UBA10347; genus UBA10347. The sequence goes on from CALDGN010000244.1 coordinate 1,752, forward strand.
AGCCGCTGGTTTCCAGCCCGAGCCCGACGAAGATGACGACGAAGACGAAGAAGATGGCGAACGCGCCGAAGAAGTCCTCGACGAATTCCGCGAGTTCATCGACAACGTGAAGCCCGAGGATTTCGGCGGCGAGTAGTCCTGTCGGGGTAGGGGAAACCTTGACGCTGGTAGTCCCATCGTCCTACCGTGTACGACACGGCCGTAATTTCGCCCCTGTGTTTTGACCTCGTGTCGGGCATAGGGCAGGCCGAGACCCACCACCCCAGCACCTCCAACCACGCTTCGGTTTGCCTCGGCTCACCTGCAGCTCGGTTGCTCAGAACGATCTCGTACAGCCTTGCGCTGTCTCCGATCACCAGGTTTCCCATATGACGAACGAACCCATCACCAACGCAAGCCCGATTGGCGCCAGCGAGCAGCTTTCGATGCTCGACGGACCCGCCACCGAAGGCTTCCCCGCCAAGCGGACCGCCGAGATCGTCGGCATTACCTACCGCCAGCTCGATTACTGGGCGCGCACCGATCTCGTGCGCCCTGCGTTCCGAGCACAGGGCAGCGGCAGCCGCCGTGCGTACTCGTACAAGAACTTGCTTGAGCTACGAGCGGTCAAGAACCTGCTCGACGCAGGCATCAAGCTCGAGTCGGTGCGCTCCGCATTCGACTACCTGCGCGACGAGCTCGCCCAGGACCCAACCGAAGTGAACCTCGTCATCAGCGGCAAGGGCTCGGTCCTCATCCGCAATGGTGAGCAGATCATCGACTTGCTCCGAGAAGGCCAAGGCGTGCTCAACGTGTTGCCACTCGCCGGCGTCAAGAACGAGGTTGACGCCAAGATCGTCGAGCTCTATCCCGAGGTCGCGATCACCAGCCTCGACGCATCACTCACGGCTGCTTCGAACGAGTAGCACTCGGCCGTTCGAGTCGCCCTGGCCCGCGAGGGCTAGAGGGCGGAACGAACGGCGTCGAAGTCGATGGAACCGGGCTGTGAGAACAGCAGCTCGCCGTCGCGCCCGAACAACAGCCAGTAGGGCTGCGAGCGGATGCCAAACGCACGCCACGACTCAAAGCTTGGGTCCCAGACCATCGTGATCTCGCCGTTGCCCGTGCCCGTTCGGGCAACGAAATCATTGGCCTGGGCCAGGTTGTCCTGGGCGCCGAGTCCGACAACGTTCACTTCGGGGAAATTCTGTGCCAACTGCACAACCGAGGGGCTCTCGGAGACGCAGGTCGGTCAATGAGGGGCCCAGAACCACACCAGCGTGACGCCGGGTTTGGCGAGGCTGGACAGGTCTGAGGTCTCTCCGCTCACGAGATCGACGACGTCAACCGCCGGCAGCTCGACCGTTGCGGCGGCAGCTGCTGGTGGCTCGGTCGGTGCGGGCGCTGCCACTGTTGGGGCGGGCACAGTCGTGGGAGGCGCAGTCGGGGCGGGCGGTACTGAGGTGACCGGCGGCGAGCCCTGATCGTCGGTGGCCGGTGCAGTGATCGAGGTGTCGCCCTGGGGATCCTGGGCCGGCTCGGGCGCTTCTGCGGGCTCCTGAGCGGGCTCAGGGGCTGCATCAGCGAGAGGTGGTGTCGTGGCGACAGCGCTCGTTGCATCAGCGTCCGCCGAGATTGCGACCGAGCCTGGAGGTCCATCGCTCGCTCCGCCGCAGGCGGACGCGAACAGCGCCAGTGCGAGCGCAGGAGCGGCGAACGCCGACGAGGCGAAGCGAGAGCCCAGCGGGCGACGTGTCGTCACGGGCGACAACTTACTGGTTGCCGTGCCCCAGGTGGACGCGCCACGCCGGACGATCGGCTGGGGCGAACTACCCGAGGACGTCGACGGTCTGCTGGGAGAGCCAGGCGTCGATGAGGACGAGCAACGTCATGGCTTCGACCATAGGCACGGCTCGGGGGAGCACGCACGGGTCATGACGACCCTTGGCCGCAAGCTCGACGGCGTTGCCGTCGCGGTCGACCGTTTTCTGCGCTGACGAGATCGTCGCGGTCGGCTTGAAGGCCGTGCGGGTCACGATCGTCATGCCGTTCGAGATACCGCCCTGGACGCCGCCGGAGAAGTTCGTCGGCGTGGTCGGGCTGGCTGCGTCGGCGCCCGGTTCGAATGGGTCGTTGTGGCTCGTGCCGGTCATCGTGGTTCCGGCGAAGCCCGAACCGATTTCGAAGCCCTTGGCCGCAGGAAGCGAGATGAGTGCGCCGGCAAGGTCGGCGTCGAGCTTGCCGAAAACTGGGGTGCCGAGTCCGGCGGGTACCGAGCGGGCCACGCAGGTTACGACGCCGCCGAGTGAGTCGCCATTGCGGCGAGCCTGGTCGATCGCATCGGTGATGGCTGCAGCAGCTTCGGGGTCGGGGCAGCGAGTGGGGTCGGCCTCGACCTGCTCGAGCGTCACTTCGGCCTCGTCGACATCGGCGGTGATGCCGTTGACTTCGCTGACCCAGGCAAGGACTTCGATGCCGGCGACTTGGGCGAGGATCTTGCGGGCAATCGCTGCAGCAGCGACACGGCCGATGGTCTCACGAGCGCTGGCCCGGCCACCGCCCTGCCAGTTGCGGAGGCCGTACTTGGCTTCGGTCGTGAAGTCGGCGTGCGACGGACGGAACAGGTCCCGCATGTT
>CALDGN010000245.1 GCA_937942965.1 uncultured Acidimicrobiales bacterium
GGCACCTGTGGGCCAGATCTCGCCTGCGTTGTTGACCAAGACGTCGATCGACCCGTGCGCTTCGACAGTCGCATCGACGACGACTCGGACATGGTCGACATCAGCCACATCACCGATATGCGCGGTTGCGCCGATAGCTGCGGCCAGATCACTCACCGACGGTTGGCGATCGGTGACGACGACGTTGCAGCCCTCCGCAGCGAGCCGCCGTGCGAACGCAGCGCCGAGGCCTTGGGCTGCTCCGGTCACGATCGCGGTTTGGCCAGCAGAGGTCATGGCGGCACCTTTCTACGAACCCGAGCCTGCCAACTACTGTCGCTCCATGTCCAACGCCGTGCCTACGACCACCGCTGACGTCACCGCCGAGTGGCTCACCTCTGCGCTTCGCAAGTCGGGCGCGATCCCGGACACGACATCGGTCACTGCGGTCGAAGCGGACCCGGCGGCAGCGGGTGTCGGGTTTATGGGCGAGGTCAACAAGCTCGGCCTGACCTACGACGGTGACAGTGGCAGTGCACCCGACCGCATGGTCATCAAGTTCCCGACGGCCTCGCCCGAAATCAAGGCGATGATGCGTCCGACTCGGGTCTACGAACGGGAACATCGCTTCTACGCCGAGATCGCCGACGAGACGCCGGTCCGCACGCCCGACGTCTACCACGTGACCTGCAACACGAACGACGACCCGGAGGTCGACGAGCAGTACGTGCTGCTCATGGAAGACCTCAGCGACCTCACCGAAGGCGACCAGGTCGCTGGCCTCTCGGTCGACCAGACGGCTGCGGCGCTGACCGGCCTGGCCAAGCACCACGCTCGCTTCTGGAACGGCGCGGGCATGGACGCCGCCCCGTTCATTCCGGTCATCGACGGCCCACTCAACCTTGCGGGCGAAGCGATCTACAACGCGTCGATCGACCCGTTCATGCAGGTGTTCGGCGACCACCTGACCGAAGAGATGAAGCCGGTCGCCCTCAGCTACGGGTCCAACCACCCCAAGCTGCTCGCCCGCTTCTCCGCGATGCCACACACGCTCGTGCACTTCGATTACCGCGCCGACAACCTCTTCTTCGAAGACGGTGGCGACGTCGTGGTGATCGACTGGCAGTCGATCAGCAAGGGTGGCGGCGCCGCCGACGTCGGCTACCTCCTCGGCCAGAACCTCGACACCGGCGTCCGCCGCGAGCACGAAGACGACCTGCTGCGGACGTATCACTCCACCCTCGAAGCCAATGGTGTGTCGGGCTACGAGTTCGATCAGTTCTTCCAGGACTACCGAGTCGGCCTGATGTACGGCTGGGTCATCCCCGTCTTCGCCGTCGGCAGCCTCGACGCATCGAGCGAACGAGCAATGCAGCTGTGGACGTCGGTCATCGAGCGTGTCCAAGACGCGATCTTCCAGCACGGTGCCCAAGAGTTCATCGAACTGGCCTAGGTCGAGTTTCTAGGTCACGAGGGCAGCGATCAAGGCCACGGTGTTTGCGGCCATCGCGCCGGACATCCAGCGTTGCGTCGAGAGCCGAAGGTCGGTGATGTCCGCTTTCAGGTCAGAACGTAAGTTGGCCATGTCTCCCCTGAGCTCAGCTCGGAGTTCCGCCATGTCTCCGCTGAGCTCAGCTCGGAGTTCGGCCATCTCACCGCGCAACATGATCGTGTTCGCATGCATGTCGTCACGGGTGACGAGCTGGGCGGCTGGCTGATTCGGCAACATGGCAAGAAGGTTGTTGGCGGCCTCTGGTCCAAGAATCGGTTCGAGTCCAACGAAGATGTCTCGTCGGTCGGATTCACTGATGGTCATGGCGTTCCCCGTTGTGTCGGAGCGTTGAGGGAAGCTGCCTCACCGTAGCGAAGCTTGCCCCCACCGTCGAGAGGCGTCAGCCGAGGGGTTGGACGAGTCGGACGTGTTCTGGAACGACGGTGATCGTCACGCGCCCGACTGCATCGAGGCCGGAAGCGATGTCCTGGTCGAGCATCGCGGCGCCCCATTCGGCGCCGTCGAGCAGGCGCAGTCGAACTCGCTCCGTGGCCGCATCGCGCTCAGCTCCGGTTGCATGACAGACCGCTCGCCCGCTCACCGTGGCGCAGTCAACATCGTCGGAGACGGTGAAGACGACCTGGTCGCGTCGTGATGCGTTGATGAACTTGGCGGCACTTCCTCGACACGAGATCACAAGGTCGGTGCCGTTCCAGTCGTAGGCAACCATCGACGCTTGCGGCGCTCCCGACGAGCGGGTCGTGACGAGGACTCCCCAGAGTCGTTCACGAAGAAACTCGTCGGCTGCGGAAGAGATCTGCATGTCCGCACGTTAGGTGCCCACGAAGGAGTCCTTTCCATGCGGCATCCTGGGTCCGTGCCCAACACCGAACGACGCGACCTCAGTGAGCTGTTTGCGTTGTTCGCCGTTGGGGCCGCGGCAGTGCTGGCCGTCGTGCTGCTGGTGCAGTCGTTGCGTAGCTCGACCGAATCGGCCGCCGCAGTCGAAGCCGCAACTGGCGGCGAAGTTATTGACCTTGACGACGGGGCCGTCGCCGACCCCGACGCCGACGCCGGCGAGATCGTCGCGGCTGCCGCCGCAGCCATGGCCGAGGTCCGCAGCGTCGAGTTCACCCTCGACCGCCAAGGAGCCCCGATTTTCATCGATCAGTTCGCCAGCATCGCCCTCGACGATCTGATCGGCCAGTTCACCGTGCCGACCAAGGCACAGGCCCAGCTGACGGTGACCGTCAACGGCGACCTGACGACTCGACTTGGTGCCGTCGCCATCGAGGACGAGGTGTGGATCTCGAACCCGGTGACGGGTGACTTCGAGACGCTGCCTGACGGCTACGACATTGACCCGTCGCGGTTCTTCGATCCCGAGGGAGGTTGGCAGCCGCTGCTCGCGAATCTGCGCGACGTCGAACTCGTCGGCGTCGATGACCGTGGCGGCGAGCGCTACCACCTCACCGGCATCGCACCCGCTGCCGAGGTGCGCAACATCACGGTCGGCCTGGTGCGCGACCAGGACGTTCCCGTTGATCTCTGGATCCATCCCACAACATCGCTCGTGACCCACGCCGAGTTCGAGACGCTGATCGACGGCGCCCAGAGCCAATGGGCGCTGGCGCTCGATCGCTACGGCCAGACCTTCTCCATCGAGCCGCCCGCCAATGTTCGAGCGGGTGACTGACATGAGCACCACGCCCGCGACAGCGGCACCGGCGACATCCTCGGCACAGCGCAGCCCGACCCCTGGTCAGATCTTGGCCGTCGTTGGCTTCAGCGTCTTCGTCGCCGCCGATGACCTCACTGTCGTGTCGACGATGCTGCGCCCGATCATCGGTGACCTCGGCCTTGTACTGCCGGACGGCCTCGACGACGCCGCCTGGATCGTCAACGCCTATCTCATCGCCTTCGTCGCCGTCATGCCAATCTCGGGACGAATCAGCGACGTGCTCGGACGCCGCCGCACCTTCGTCGGCGCGTACCTGCTGTTCCTCGTCGGCACGATCCTGATTCCGCTCTCGATCGAGCTGGACAACCCATTCCGTTGGTTCCTGGCAGGCCGCATCCTGACTGCGATCGGCGGTGGTGCCATGGTGCCCGTCGCACTGGCCGTCGTCGGCGACGTCTATCCCGCCGAGCGGCGCGCTCGTGCGCTCGGAACGCTCGGCGCCATCGAAACGATGGGCTGGGTGTGGGGCCCGCTGTACGGAGCAATGCTCGTCCGCTTCCTCAGCTGGCAATGGCAGTTCTGGCTGAACATCCCGTTCGCCGTCGGCGGGCTGGCGCTCGTGTGGTGGGCGCTCGACGGCCACGATCAGGGCGAGCGGCGCGCCACCGTCGACTGGGTCGGTGCGCTGGCGCTGACGGTCGCGCTCGTGAGCCTCAACCTGGCCTTGCTGGGCAACGCCGAGATCCAGAGCGTGACCGGCCTCGACGAGCTCACCGGCGCCGGCGACGGGTTCAACTTCCGTTGGCTGTTCCTTCCCGCGGTCAGCGCGATCGGCTTCTTGATCTGGCATCAACGTCGCACCGAAGCACCCCT
>CALDGN010000246.1 GCA_937942965.1 uncultured Acidimicrobiales bacterium
AGGGTTTCGCCGCCGAGGGCGCCTGCGAGTTCTTCGAGCATGGAGGCCATGTGATGTTCCTTCCGGCCAGTTGGCCGAGTATCGGGGATGGATCGAGGATCGACGCACGGGAGCGTACCTGGCCGTCGCGTGCGCTGCCGGATGACTGATCCGATGCGCTCGTTCGTCCGCCGTGTGGACTCTCGTGTACTTTCCGACGGCTCTAACGGCGGTTTTGTCGCGCGCATTCCCGACGGTCGTAGGGTCCGCATATGGCATCGGCTGTTGTACAGACTGTCCCGCTCGGCGCTCAGTGGCCCACGCTGGACCCGTTTCTGTTCTGCGCACACCACTGGGACCACTACCCCGAGGGGGACGGCTCGCTCGCCCCAGCAGCGTCGCTCGAAGGACGCAGCATCGGCCAGGACTTCGCTGGAATCGACGGGTGGAACATGTACCACGGGTCGACCGTGCCGGGCTTCCCCCAGCACCCGCATCGGGGCTTTGAGACGGTCACCTACGTGCGCCAAGGCTGGTGCGATCACTCTGACTCGCTTGGCGCCCAAGCCCGCTTCGGCGAGGGCGACGTGCAGTGGATCACGGCGGGTTCCGGGATCGTGCACAGCGAGATGTTCCCGCTCTTCAACGAGCAGGCTCCGAACCCGCTGCATTTGTTTCAGCTCTGGCTGAACCTGCCCGCCGAACGCAAGATGGTCGACCCGCACTTCTCCATGTTGTGGTCCGACCACGTGCCGACGGTGCGGGTTGCCGACGACGTTGAGGTCACCGTGATCGCCGGCAACCTCGCCGAGGCCGATGCGCCAGCACCGCCGCCGCAGTCCTGGGCTGCGGGGGAGACCGGCGTCGAGATCTGGCACGTCAAGCTTGAGCCGCACGCCTTCTGGACGCTGCCGGCTCCGACCCCAGGTGCACACCGAGTGCTGTACTTCTTCGAGGGCGACCAGCTCGTTGTTGGCGACAGCGAACTCGACGTCGACCACGCAGCGGTCCTGGACCCGGCGGTTGAGACCCAGATCAGCGCGTGGGGCGAGACGGCCGAGTGTCTGATCCTGTCCGGCATCCCGATCGGCGAACCCGTCGCACAGCATGGACCGTTCGTCATGAACGATCGAGCGGGTATCGAGCAGGCCTTTCACGACTACCAAGCGACCGGCTTCGGCGGCTGGCCGTGGCCGACCGACGATCCGGTCCACGGCCCCACACCTGAACGGTTCGCACTGCGCAACGGCGAGCGCGAGCTTCCACCGAGCTGATGAGTCCAGAGGAGATCGCTCGGATCCGAGCGCTGTATGCGTCGGATGAACTGGCCCAGGCCCTGGGCGTTTCGCTCGTCGCGCTCAGTGAGCGATCGCTGACGCTGGAGCTGACGGTGCGAGCCGACCATGTTGGCTACCACGGACGTTGCCACGGCGGCGTGCTGTTCACCCTCGCCGACATCGCGATGTCCTACATCGGCAACCGCTTCGCCGACCTGGCGTACGCCACGCACGCAGCGATCGATTTCGTCGGCGGCGTCGACCTTGGCGACACCGTGACGGCGGTTGCAGGCGAGTCGGTGCGGTCTGGGCGCTCGGCGATCTTTGACGTCACGCTGACGGTCGGCGACGAGGTCATCGGCGTGTTCCGGGGCAACACGCTGAGCACTCGGTCGAAAAACCCGTCCTAGAAGGCGAAAAGCCGCCCGATAAAGATTCGCAAACAACCGGGCGAGCGCGAAGTCCGAGTAGATTTTCGGACGATGTCTGCAGATCCTTCGATCATCTACACGCTCACCGATGAAGCTCCGGCACTGGCGACGCGTTCCCTCCTGCCGATCATCGAGGCGTTTGCCCGTGCGGCCGGCGTTCGCGTCGAGACCCGTGATATTTCGCTGGCGGGGCGCGTCCTCGCGAACTTCAACGAATGGCTCACCGACGAGCAGAAGACGCCAGACGCCCTGGCCGAACTCGGCGAGCTGGCCAAGACCCCACAGGCCAACATCATCAAGCTGCCGAACATCAGCGCCTCGGTGCCCCAGCTCAAGGCCACGATCGCGGAACTCCAGGCCCAGGGCTACGCCCTGCCCGAGTTCCCCGACGACCCCGAGACCGACGAAGAGCAGGACATCCGGGCTCGGTACAACAAGGTCATGGGCAGCGCCGTGAACCCGGTGCTCCGCGAAGGCAACAGTGACCGTCGCGCTCCGGCCGCGGTCAAGAAGTACGCCGCCGCCAACCCGCACTCGATGGGCGCATGGAGCAGCGACACCAAGAGCCATGTCTCGACGATGTCGTCGGGCGACTTCCGCCATAACGAGCAGTCCGTGACGATGGCCGCTGCAGACACCGTGCGCATCGAGTTCACCGGCCCTGACGGCACCGAGGTCCTCAAAGAGGTCCCGGTCCTCGCCGGCGAAGTCGTCGACTCGACCTTCATGTCCAAGGCTGCGCTCCAGACATTCCTGAGCGAGCAGGTCGCCGAGGCTCGTGATCAGGGCGTGCTGTTCTCGCTGCACATGAAGGCCACGATGATGAAGGTCAGCGACCCGATCATCTTTGGTCACGGCGTTCGGTCGTACTTCCCCGAAATGTTCGACGAGTTCGGCGCCGCCCTCGACGAGGCAGACGCCAACCCGAACAACGGACTTGGCAACGTCGTCGCATCGCTTGACGAGGTCGACGCGGACACCCGTGCCGCCGTCGAAGCTGCCATCCAGGCTGCCTATGACCGAGGCCCCGGCCTCGCCATGGTGAACAGCGATCGCGGCATCACCAACCTCCACGTGCCGAGCGACGTCATCATCGATGCCTCGATGCCGGCCATGATCCGCACCAGCGGCATGATGTGGAACGCCGTCGGCGAACTGCAAGAGACCAAGGCCGTCATCCCTGACTCGAGCTATGCCGACCTCTACGTCGAGACGTTCAACCACTGCCGTGAGCATGGAGCGTTCGATCCGACGACGATGGGCACCGTCCCCAACGTCGGGCTCATGGCGCAAAAGGCCGAAGAGTACGGAAGCCACGACAAGACCTACGAGGTCGCCGCAGCTGGCACCATGTCGGTCGTTGGTTCCGACGGCACCGTCTTGATGTCCCACGACGTCGAAGCCGGCGACATCTGGCGTGCCTGCCAGGTCAAGGATGCACCCGTCCAGGATTGGGTGAAGCTCGCCGTCTCGCGAGCACGCGCCACCGGCTGGCCTGCGATCTTCTGGCTCGACGAGACCCGTGCCCACGACGCACAGCTCATCACCAAGGTCAACCAGTACCTGGGCGACCACGAGACCGATGGCCTCGACATCCGGATCATGAACGTGGCCGACGCGTCAAAGTTCTCGCTTGAGCGTGCTCGCAATGGCGAGAACACGATCTCGGTCACAGGCAACGTCTTGCGTGACTACAACACCGACCTGTTCCCGATCCTTGAGCTCGGCACTAGCGCCAAGATGCTCTCGATCGTTCCGCTCATGAACGGTGGCGGCCTGTTCGAGACCGGTGCGGGCGGCTCGGCCCCCAAGCACGTGCAGCAGTTCGAACAAGAGAACCACCTGCGCTGGGACAGCCTCGGCGAGTTCCTCGCACTGGGTGTTTCCTTCGAGCACCTGGCCGAGGTCAACGACAACCAGGTCGCTGCCATGCTCGCCGAGACGCTCGACCTCGCTACCGAACAGGTGCTGCTGAACCGCAAGTCGCCAAGCCGCAAGGTCAACGAACTCGACAACCGCGGCAGCCACTTCTACCTGGCGATGTACTGGGCCCAGGCCATGGCCGATCAGGACAGCGACGCTGACCTGGCCGCAAAGTTCGCGCCGCTTGCCGCTGCGCTGGCCGAGAACGAGCAGACGATCGTCGACGAGCTCAACGCAGTGCAGGGCCAAGCGATGGACATCGGCGGCTACTACGCACCCAACGAAGCGTTGGCCAGTGCTGCGATGCGACCAAGCGAAACGCTGAACGGCATCATCGACGGATTCTCCGGCTGAACGGCGTTTCAACATGACGACACTTCGACCGGCCGACTTCTTGCGGCCGGAGTTGGTCGCGCTCAACCGCCTGCCGATGCGGGCCCCGTTGGCGTTCTTCGCCGATGCGAACGCTGCCCTCGAAGGGGAGCGGCTTCGTCGCCGGCAGTCGCTTGATGGCGAGTGGGACTTCGCACTGGTCGAGTCTCCCGAGCATGTCCCCAGCGACTGGCCGACTGCGGGCGGCCACAAGACACAACAGGCTCAAGTTCCGGGGCTGTGGACGATGGACCCGGCGGTCGACGACTGGCCGCACTACACGAACATCGTCATGCCGTGGGTGGGCCTCGAAGCTCCCGAGACGCCTGAACGGAATCCGGTTGGGCTCTACGGGCGCAATTTCACGGTCGCCAAAGCGTGGCTTCGTGACGACGTTGTGTTGCACCTGGGCGGCTTCGAGAGCGTCGCCGCGGTCTGGTGCAACGGCATCTTCGTCGGCATGAGCAAGGACAGCCGCCTGGCGGCCGAGTTCCTGCTGAACGACGCCGTGGTTGCGGGCGAGAATCGACTCGACGTCATGGTGATCCGCTATTCCGATGCCACCTGGATCGAGGATCAAGATCACTGGTGGCATGGCGGCTTGCACCGATCCGTGTTCGTCGAGGCTCGCCCCCGTGAACGCGTCGATGACGTTTCGATCGTCGCCGACTTCGATCCCGCGACGGGCGCCGGCAACCTCCAGGTGAACGCACATGCGTGCGGCCGAGCGCCCGGCACGGTCAAGGTCACGCTGTGGGACGGGGCTCGAGAAGTCGCGTCGGGGCGTACCGAAGTCCCGATGGTGCCCGATGGCGAACCGTTGCAGCAGCTCGTCACCAGCTACTCCTATCCCGGTCGCGTCGCCTCGCTAGAGCTCGCCGTCGACGATGTCCGGGCGTGGACCGCGGAGACACCCGAGCGCTACGACGTCACGGTCGAATTGCTCGACACGAACGGCAAGGTTCGGACTGCGACGGCGCTCAAGGTCGGATTCCGCCGAGTCGAGGTACGCGATCGCCGCTTCCTGGTGAATGGCATGCCGATCGTGTTCCACGGCGTGAACCGTCACGACCATCATCCGGACCTCGGCAAGGTGCAGACCGAGGCCGACCTGCGGGCCGACCTCGAAACGATGCAGCGCCACAACATCAATGCGGTCCGGTGCGCGCACTACCCGAACGATCCCATGCTGCTCGATCTCTGCGATGAGCTCGGGCTGTGGGTGATCGACGAGGCCAACATCGAGTGCCACGCCCGCCTGCGTTCGATCGCTGACGACCCGCGGTATCTGCCGGCGATGGTCGACCGGGTGTCACGCATGGTGATCCGGGACCGCAATCATCCGAGCGTCATCATGTGGTCGCTTGGCAACGAGTCGGGCCATGGGACGTCCCACGACGCCTCTGCTGCCTGGGTTCGTGCCACCGACCCCTCACGCCCGGTGCACTACGAAGGTGCCATTCAGCGGCGCTTCCTCGTCGAGAAGGCCGATGCCAATCTGGCTCGCCAAGCGCCGTCAGCCCGCGAACATGCCGTCACCGATGTCGTCTGCCCGATGTACACCGCAGTCGAAGTTGTCGAAGAATGGGCGGAGTGGGCCGAGTCGACAGAACTCGATGATCGTCCGTTCCTGTTATGCGAGTTCACCCACGCAATGGGCAACTCGAATGGTGGCTTCGACCGCTACACCGAGGCTTTTCATCGCCTGCCTGCGCTCGCGGGCGGGTTCATCTGGGATTGGAAAGATCAAGGCTTACGAGTCACCGACGATGAGGGCCGCGAGTTCTGGGCCTACGGCGGTCACTTTGGCGACGAACCGAACGACGCGAACTTCTGCATCAACGGCATCGTTGGACCCGAGGGCAAGCCACATCCGGGCATGGCCGAGATCGCTTGGGGTTACCAGCCCGTGCGAGTCACGCACGTGCGCGGTCGCAAGGTCCGGGTCGAGAACCGTCGATCCTTCACTGATCTGTCGGACCTGAGCGGCGAGTGGCAACTCGTGATCGACGGCGTCCCGAGCGAGTTCGGTTCGCTCGACGTGCACGTTGCGCCTGGCACCAGCAAGAACGTCGATGTGCCGTTCGGAACCAAGCTTCCTCGCCAGGGCGACGTGCAGTTGCAGGTGTTCTGGCGAGCTGCCGACGGGCATCGGGTCGCCGCCGACGAGATCGTGCTTCGGTCGGTCGACGCTGTCGACCTGGCCGTGCTCGACTTTCCTGGTATCCAGACGGTCGCGCCCGTTCGTAGCGGCCAACTGGTCCGAGTCGGGGGCACCTCGCTTCGGGTCGGCGAGCAGGGGCCGAGCGAACTCGTTGTCGCCGGTACGCCGGTCACGCTCGGCACGATCGAACCAACGCTGTGGCGAGCACCTACCGACAACGACGGTGTTGCCCAAGGCTGGATGAGCGCCGTGTCCGGCGTGCGCAACCGCTGGTTGGCCCAGGGCCTCGACTCGCTCACGTGGGCGGTTAGGTCGACGTCGGTCCTGACTGGCGACGACATCGCCCTGGTCATGGTCGACCGGACCGCGGGCGAGGCCATGTCGACGACCCGCTTTGTGCTGACGCCAACAGCGATCGTGGTCGACGAGTCGCTGCTCCTGCCCGACGAGTGGGCGGACCCGCCGCGGATCGGCACCCGGTTCGAAGCTGCTGCGTCGCTGTTCAACTTCCACTGGTTCGGACCCGGACCGCACGAGACCTATCCCGATCGTGCC
>CALDGN010000247.1 GCA_937942965.1 uncultured Acidimicrobiales bacterium
ACTGGCTGCTGGAGATCAGGCCAAAGAGCTATTTGCGTTCGCGAGCAACCCGATTACGGGGTTAGTGATCGGAACTGTGGCGACAGCACTTATACAATCGTCCAGTACGGTTACTGCCATAATTGTCGGCCTCGTTGCAGGCGGCTTGCCGGTAGGTATTGCGATACCGATGATCATGGGCGCGAATATTGGTACGACGATTACCAATACGATTGTAAGTCTTGCCGACTATCGCTACGGCCTGCTGCTCACCGCAGCGCGGACCGCCGCGCGAGAGAGCTGAGCTGCCACACTCTCGGGCGTGCATCTTCTCGTCGTACGCCACGCGCAACCCCATGACGAAACCGAAACCGGCGGCGAGGGCGACCCTCCGCTGACCGACCTCGGCCACGCTCAGGCCAAGGCCGTCTGTACCTACTTGCGCACGCAAGGCGTGGACCACATCGTGTCGAGCCCGATGGTGCGAGCTCGCCAGACCGGTGAGCCACTGGCTGCTGAGCTAGGCCTCGAGATCGAACTCGACGACGATCTCAAAGAGGCGGGCTGGCAGCTCGGCAAGTACATCCGGACCGAAGAGAACCTCGACGAATACGCCAAGCTGCTCGACCGGGACCCGGACTACCTCTACAAGCCCGAGGGTCGTGACGGGTTCAGTGAACGGATCATGCGGTCGTTCACCCGCGTGGCCGCCGAGAACCAGGGCCGCACCGTGGCCGTGTTCTGCCATGGCATGGTCACGACGACACTTGTCGCGAACTCACTGGGCATCGTCAACGGCCCCGAGGATCTGCACCCGACCTACTCGTCGGTCACTCGCATCCAGGCGTCGCCGAGCCGAGGACTGTGGTCGGTACGCAGCTTCAACGAGACGATGCACTTGGCCGAAATCGGCACGCACTAGCGCCGTTCTCGGTCGCAACAGCAAACCTGGGATAGGCCCTGCGGGCCATCTCGAATTGGTCGCAGCTAGGTCAAATTGACCGTTCCGCAGGCGACATCCGCTCATGCAATTGGGAGACATGACCCGGGGCCGACGGCTTGTTCATGTTCCGATTCACGCGTCTTGCGACCTGGACCAGCGCCCTCATTCTGACCATCGGGGCGCTCCTCGCCACCGTCACGTTCTCTGGAAGCCCTGCATCGGCGCAGGCATCATGGGAGCCTGAAACGGGTCGCATGACGTTGCCGAGCGCACCCGCATTCAATGACCTCTCGGGCGCAACGATCTCTGGCGACGGCCGCCTGTGGGCCGTTGACAACAAGCTCAACGATGTCATTGCCTGGCAGCCCTCGGGTTCAGGATGGTCCTTGGTCAGCAGCTGGGACCTCGCCACGTTTGGCGTGGCCGATGCCGAAGCCGTTTCGTGGATCGAGGGCGACGCGACCAGTGGCGGTACCCGTCTTGCGGTTGTGGACGAAGAGTCGAACCGAGTGTTCATCGTGGTGATCGACGCGAACGACGCATCGCTCGAACGTGTCATCGACCTTGCACCTTGGGTCGGGGCCGCCGGCAATGACGGCCTGGAGGCCATTGCCTGGTCTCATGACGAATCGACGAGCAGTACCGATGTGTTCTACGTCGGCATGGAAGTCACCGCCGAACTGTTCCGAGTCACGGTTCCCGCAACTTCGAACCAGCCATCGTCGGTGCAAGGCATGTCGCTTGGCATCCCCGAGATCGCCGGGCTCGCCGACGATCCGACCAGCGACGCGCTGTATGTCATGAGCGAAGCCAACAAGACCGTCTACGCAACCTCGACGAGCGGCGCGACGCCGACTGCGCTGTTTTCGACCTCGTCGATGTACCAGCCCGAAGGCATCCATCTCGACGCCGGATCGATGACCCTGCATGTGTTGGGCGAGGGCAACCAGGAATACGCATCATGGAAGCTCGCGACGCCTCCCCCGTCCACGCCGACACCAACTCCGCCAGTGACGCCGCCGGCGGAGTCCGGCACGGTGTCAGTGCGCGTCGATCGCTCCAGCGACGATGCCGAAGAACTCGCTGACGGCTCGATGTACCTCAACAGCTCCGACCTCGAACTCACCTGGGACCGAGGCGGTCACCAGAACGTCGGCGTTCGGTTCGCGTCGGTCCCCGTCCCCGCAGGTGCCACGATCACCTCGGCCGAAATCGAGTTCGAGACCGATGAGTTGAACAGCGGAGCGACCTCGCTGACAATTCGGGCCCACGACGTAGGCGACGCATCGACCTTCACCACCGGATGGGGCAACATCTCGAACCGTCCCGTGACCAATGCGGCCGTCGGCTGGCAGCCAGACGTATGGCAGACCTGGAGCCAACGACACACAACGCCCAACCTCGCCGTGGTCGTCCAAGAACTCGTCAACCGACCGGACTGGCAGCCCAACCAAGCGATGGCATTCGTGTTGACCGGTACCGGCGAGCGCACCGCCCGGAGCTTCGACGGCCGTGCCAGCGCAGCGCCGCTGCTCACCGTGACCTGGGACGCGAACGCACCGGCACCGACCCCTGAGCCCACGCCTCAACCGACTCCGGAACCCACCCCCGACCCGACGCCTGAGCCGACCCCACCGCCAACGACGGGATCCGCGCAGAGCGCCACGGTGCAGATCGCACGCGGCGATGATGACGCCGAAGAGCGGGCCGACGGTTCGATGTACCTGACCAGCTCCGACCTCGAGCTGACTTGGGATGGCGGCGGCCACCAGCATGTCGGCTTGCGGTTCGTCGACCTTCCGGTGCCCGCGGGCGCGACCGTGACCGAAGCGTCGCTCGAGTTCGAAACGGACGAGGGCAACAGCGGCTCGACCTCGCTCGTCATAGCGGGCCATGCGACCGGCAATGCCGGCATCTTCACAAGCGCGACCAACGACATCAGCAGCCGTACGACGACCAATGCGACGACCACGTGGCAGCCAGCCGCATGGCAGACCACCAACGAGCGACACGTCTCCCCCGACATCGCCAACGTGGTGAA
This sequence comes from uncultured Acidimicrobiales bacterium, assembly GCA_937942965.1. Taxonomy (GTDB): domain Bacteria; phylum Actinomycetota; class Acidimicrobiia; order Acidimicrobiales; family UBA10347; genus UBA10347. The sequence goes on from CALDGN010000247.1 coordinate 2,964, forward strand.
TGAGATCGTCGGCCGCGACGACTGGAACCAGGGCAATGCCCTCGCAGTCATCATCACCGGCACCGGCGAACGCACCGCCGAGAGTTGGAACGGTGAACGCGACGGTGCTCCCCGCCTCCACCTGACCTGGACGACCGATGGTTCGACGCCACCGGCACCGCCCACGCCGCAACCGAGCCCGACTGCCGAGCCCACGCCCACGACACCGCCGACGGGACCGACCCCGACTCCGCCGACGGCACCAACCACGATGACGGTGGCGATCACCTCTGGTGCCGACGACATCGAAGTTCGATCCAATGGCAGCCACAACGTCAGCAGCGGTGACCTCGATCTCGCCAACCCGGCAACACCCGTTGCCTTGCGCTTTGACGTCTGCATTCCTGCGGGCACGAGCGTGCTCGAAGCCCGCCTGCAGATGACCGCCGACGAGGCCGATAGTGCCGCTACGTCGGCGACCGTGCGGGCCGAAGCGACGTCGAACGCCGCAGCATTCGCGACCCAACTCGTCGGCGATCGTGCGATGACATCGGGCGCCATCTCGTGGCCGACCTGGTCGACGTGGACGCCAGGCACGGTCGAGACATCGCCTGACCTCGCGCCACTGATGGCCGAAATCGCAACCGCTGGATGGTCGGGTTGCGGCAACGTCGTCTTCGTCCTCGAAGGCAGCGGTGACCGCGAGGCCTCGTCCTATGACAGCAACCCCGCAGCAGCACCGCGACTCATCCTCACCATCGGCTCGTAGCCCGCCGTGTCGGCGGGAGGAAACGTTCGCCGACCTACCCGCTGGCGCCCGTAGGATCGTCGGCTATGAGTGACTTGGCCAAGGCCTACGTGCCCGCTGATGCCGAAGCGGTCGTGACCGCTCGCTGGGATGAAGCGCAGGCGTCGCACGCAGTAGCGCCCGAGCCCGGCTCGGAGACTTACTCGATCGTGATCCCGCCGCCGAACGTCACCGGCGCGCTCCACCTGGGACATGGGCTCAACAACACGCTGCAAGACGTGCTCGTTCGCTATCACCGCATGAACGGTGTTTCGACGCTGTGGATGCCCGGCACCGATCACGCGGGCATCGCAACCCAGACCGTTGTCGAGAAGCGACTGCTCAGCCAGGGCATCAGCCGCCTCGAGATCGGCCGCGAGGCGTTCATCGAGAAGACCCAAGAGTGGAAGGACGAGTACGAGGCCCGCATCCTCGGTCAGCTCAAGCGGATCGGCGCGTCGTGCGACTGGGATCGCGTCCGCTTCACGATGGACGACATGTGCGCGACCGCGGTTCGCCATGCGTTCTTCGAGTTCTTCCGCGACGGCCTCGTGTACCGCGGCAAGCGGCTCGTCAACTGGGACCCCGTCACCCGCACGGCCCTCGCTGATGACGAGGTCGAGATGGAAGAGGTCGAGGGCCATATGTGGTACCTCAGCTACCCGCTCGAAGGTGGCGCGCTTGCCGACGGCCGCACCCACGTCACGGTCGCGACAACCCGCCCCGAGACGATGCTCGGTGACACCGCCGTCGCCGTGAACCCCGACGATCCTGCTGCCGAAGCGCTCATCGGCAAGTACCTGATCCTGCCGATCGTCGGTCGTCGAATTCCGATCGTCGCCGACGACTACGTCGTTATGGCCGACCCCGAGAGCAGCGACTCCAAGGCGCAGTACGCCAGCGGCTTCCTCAAGGTCACGCCTGCGCACGACCCGAACGACTGGGACATCGGCCTGCGCCACGAGCTGCCCGTCATCAACGTCATGGGCCCCGACGGCGCGATCAGCGACCAGTACGGCTGGGAAGACATCAGCGACGACGCCCGAGCGTTTGTTGGCATGAGCCGCGAAGACGCCCGCACGGCGATCGTCGCCTGGTTCGACGAGAACGGTCTGCTCGCTGAGGTCCGCGACTACACCCACTCGGTCGGCCACTCCTACCGCAGTCACGTGCCGATCGAGCCGTGGCTGTCCGACCAGTGGTACGTGGCCGTCACCGACGACCGGCTCCGCGGTTCTGCGCTGCGAGCGTTGAACGACGAGCAAGCTGCCGAGATGCCCGATGGCATCGGCGACCGGTCTGCTGACACCGCCGGTGACGGCGAGATGACGTTCTTCCCCGAGCGCTACGCCAAGACGTACTACGCGTGGCACGACAACATTCGTGACTGGTGCATCAGCCGCCAGCTCTGGTGGGGCCACCAGATCCCCGTCTGGATGCGAGTCATCGAAGAGAGCGACGCCGCTCCCGAGGTTGCCGAGTCGCTCGAACGCGTCGGCATCAACGAGCCGACCGCAGTCATCAGCGACTGGATTCCGAAGGGCGCCGCGCACGTCGTTCGCCGCATCACGCCGACCGAGATCGAAGAAGCGATCTGCATCCCGCCACAAGCAACGCTCGGCCGCACCGAGGGCGCAATGTCCGAAGCCGACCTCGTTGCCGCAGTCGAAGCCGCCGGCTTCGAACGTGACCCCGACGTGCTCGACACCTGGTTCTCTTCGGGCCTCTGGCCGCTGTCCACGATGGGCTGGCCGTTCCCCGAAGACTTCCCCGAAACCGTCGGTCTGCTCGAGGCATTCAACCCGACCTCGGTACTGATCACCGGTCGCGACATCATCACCCTCTGGGTCAGCCGCATGGTCATGTTCAATCGCTACTTCATGGACGGTCAGCTGCCGTTCGACGACGTGATGATCAACTCGATGATCCAGGACGGCCAC
>CALDGN010000248.1 GCA_937942965.1 uncultured Acidimicrobiales bacterium
AACTCGACCCGCTGCTCATGACCCAGCTGCACGAGGCGATTGAGCGCGAAATGAAGCGGCTTCGAGCGCACGATCAAGAAACCGGGATCCGCCGCACCAACGCTCAGTTGCGGTTGGCAGCGCATGCGGCGCTCATCGAAAGGGGCGCTGCCAGGGCCGATGGTTCGACCGGCAACCCGCTGCTCAAGATCGTGTTGGGCGAACGCCTCGCTGAACAGCTGCTGCTGGCTCAGGCCGATCCGGATACGCCGATCACGCCGAGCGTCGATGATCCGGACTTCCGCTGTGAGTTCATAGATGGCACGCCGGTTCACCCGAGGCTTGTGCAGGCGCTGCTCGGTGTGGCCGAGTTCCGGCGCATGATCCTCGACGCCAACTCACGAGCACTCGACGTCTCAGTGAACTCCCGGGCGTTTCCGCAATGGATGCGTGACGCTGCCCTGGTTGAGACCCGTGGTCGGTGCTCCGAGCATGGCTGTGACGCCGACTTCCACTGGCTCCACATGGACCACCGCAAGCCATACGCCAAGGGCGGCGAAACGAACTTCCGGAACCTTGATCCGCTCTGCTCTGAAAGCAACCGAGCCAAATCCGACCGCTGGACCGAACCCCGAGGCGACCCATAACTGGTCAGCCGAGTGACCCTCGGCCCCGCCGAATGGTGGATGTGTCGGAATTCTCAGGATTGCAAGCTAAAGAACGCCCGTTTTTCGCGTGGACGGTGCGAAGATGAGGCCATGTCTGACCACTACACGCGAGCCCTGCCTGACATCGATCCGGGCGAAACGAAAGAGTGGCTCGACTCACTCGATGCACTCGCCGCAGTGCAGGGCAAGGCCCGAGCCCGCTACGTGTTGGCCAGGCTCCTGGAGCACGCCGACGATGGCCTCGACCTCGGCCTCCCGCCATTCACGAAGACCCCACACATCAACACGATTCCGCCCGATGCGCAGCCGTTCTTCCCCGGCGACGAAGAGCTCGAACGCCGTATCCGTGCCTTCATCCGCTGGAACGCCGCCGCCATGGTCGTGCGGGCCAACACCGACACCGGTGTGGGCGGCCACCTGTCGACCTACGCCAGCTCCTCGTCACTGTACGAGGTTGGCTTCAACCACTTCTTCCGCGGCAAGAGCGACGGCCAACCTGGCGACCACGTCTACTTCCAGGGCCACGCCGCGCCCGGCGTGTACAGCCGTGCGTTCATCGAAGGTCGCCTGACCGAAGCCCAGCTCGACAACTTCCGCCAAGAAGTCGGCGGCAATGGCCTGTCGAGCTATCCACACCCTCGGCTCATGCCGGACTTCTGGGAGTTCCCGACCGTCTCGATGGGCCTCGGCCCGATCAACTCGATCTACCACGCCCGCTTCAACCGCTATCTCGAGCATCGCCGCATCGACGACACCGCGAACTCACAGGTCTGGTGCTTCGTCGGTGACGGCGAGACCAGCGAGCCCGAGACGCTCGGCGCTATCGCACTCGCCGGCCGTGCTGGCCTCGACAATCTGACCTGGGTGATCAACTGCAACCTGCAGCGCCTCGACGGCCCCGTGCTCGGTAACGGCCGCATCGTCGAAGAACTCGAAGGCGTGTTCCGTGGCGCCGGCTGGAACGTCATCAAGGTCCTGTGGGGCACCAAGTGGGACGAGTTGCTCGCCGCCGACACGGACAACGTGTTGGTCGACAAGTTCAACTCGACCGTCGACGGTCAGTACCAGCGTCTGGTGACCGAGACTGGCGCCTACATCCGTGAGCACTTCTTCGGTCCGGATCCTCGCCTGCGCAAGCTCGTCGAGCACCTGTCTGACGATGACCTCCGCACGCTTCCCCGCGGCGGCCACGACTACCAAAAGGTCTATGCCGCATTCAAGGCTGCGACCGAACATCGTGATCAGCCGACCGTGATCCTCGCCCAGACGGTCAAGGGCTGGACGCTCGGCGAAGGCTTCGAAGGTCGCAACGCCACCCACCAGATCAAGAAGATGACCGTCGAGCAAATGCAGGTACTTCGTGAGCGTCTGCACCTGTACGACGAGATCCCGATCGAAGAGCTCCAGGACGGCCTGCCTCCGTACTTCCGCCCTGACGAAGACTCGCCCGAGGGCCAGTACCTGAAGCAGCGGATCCGGGCCATGAACGGTCCCGTCCCAAGCCGAGAGGTCCGTGACCGTCGCCCGCTCGCGCTCCCCGACCCCAAGATCTTCGCTGACTTCGACGACGGCTCCGGCGGCCGCGCCGTCTCAACGACCATGGCGTTCACGGCAATGCTCCGCAGCATGCTGCGTGACGACAGCGTCGGTGATCGCATCGTGCCGATCGTCGCTGACGAAGCCCGCACCTTCGGCATGGATTCGCTGTTCCGCGAGTTCAAGATCTACGCCCACGAAGGCCAGCTGTACGAGCCAGTCGACCACGACCTGCTGCTCAGCTACGCCGAGGGCCAAGACGGCCAGCTGCTCGAAGAAGGCATCACCGAAGCCGGCGCAATGGCCGAGTGGATCGCCGCAGCGACCAGCTACGCCAACCTCGGCGTGCCGATGGTGCCGATCTACACCTTCTATTCGATGTTCGGCTTCCAACGCGTCGGCGATCTCATGTGGAGCGCCGCCGACAGCCGGGCCCGTGGGTTCTTGCTCGGCGCAACCGCCGGCCGCACGACCCTCGAAGGCGAAGGTCTCCAACACCAAGATGGCCACAGCCTGCTGCTGGCCTCGACCGTGCCCGCCTGCGAGGCATACGACCCCGCATTTGCCTACGAGCTGGCGACCATCATGCGTCGCGGCCTCGAGCGCATGTACCCAGCCACCGGTAGCCAAGACGGCGACGACGTCTACTACTACGTCACCGTCTACAACGAGAACTACGAGCAGCCAGCGCAGGCTGACCATGTCAGCGATGACGACATCATGAGCGGCCTGTACCGCTTCGACACTCGTCCTGCTGGCACAGAACACTCGGCAACGATCCTGTTCTCCGGTCCGTCGCACTCGGCCGCACGGTGGGCTCGCGAAGAGCTTGCCTCGGTCTGGTCGGTCGGCGCCGAACTGTGGTCGGCAACCTCGTACAAGCGGCTGCGTGAACAAGCCCTCGACGTCGAACGCTGGAACCGATTCAACCCGACGGCGCCGCGCACCGTCGATGTCACCGAGAAGCTCGCCACGAGCGAAGGCCCCATCGTTGCGGTCAGCGACTACATGACAATCGTCCCCGAGCAGATCGCTCGCTGGTCGCCACGTCGCTTCACCCCGCTCGGCACCGACGGCTTCGGCCGCAGTGACACCCGAGACGTGCTGCGTGACTTCTTCGAGATCGACGGGCCACACGTCGTGCTGACCGTTCTCTCGTCGCTCATCGCCGAAGGCGCACTCGATGCGTCGGTCCTCGACCAGGCCATCGAGCGCTACGGCATCGACCGCTCACGGGTCAACCCGCTCTTCCATGAGTCGGGCCCCGCGCTGCACGCCAACCGCGACTGACCCAGCACGTGGCAGAGATTGCATTTGAGCCGACCGGCATCGCGGAAGCGGACGAGCTCGTCCGAACCGATCCGCTCGCGCTGTTGATCGGCATGATGCTCGATCAACAGATCAGCATCGAGTTGGCGTTCACGGGGCCGTATCGGCTTCGGGAACGCCTGGGCGGGCTCGACGCTGCGCTCGTCGCCAGCCAGGATCCGGATGCGCTGGCAGCGGTCTTTTCGACCAAGCCGGCGCTGCACCGCTTCCCGGCCGCCATGGCGAAGCGAGCACAGGCCCTGTGCCAGTTCGTGGTCGACGAGCACGGCGGCTCCGCTGACCTGTGGAGCGACGGTCCGACGGCCCGCGTACTGCACGACCGCATCAGCTCGCTGCCCGGCTTCGGCGACGAGAAGACCATGATCCTGCTTGCCGTGCTCGCCAAGCGGTTCGGGGTCCGCCCCCGAGGCTGGAAGGCCCTAGCTGGTCCGTTTGCGGACAACGAGCCGCGCTCGGTTGCCGACATGGATTCCGAGGCTGGCCGCGATCGGGTTCGTGCCTGGAAGAAGCTCCAACGCGCCGAAGGCCGCACCAAGCAGGACTAATCGCCCCGGTGCCGGGCGCTAGATCATCGACGTGTTGTAGCGGAGCCGGTCAACCCAGCCGAGCAGCACGGCAATCGCTCGGGGGTCGTAACGCAGCAGATGCCCTGCACCTTGGATAACTCGCAACTCCGCGCTGCCGTGGGCGTCGGCCACGATGCGACTATCGAAGAGCGGAACGAGTTCGTCGTCGGCGCCGTGAAGAATGAGCAGCGGACGGGGCGAGAACTCGCCTGCGCCGACCACGGCTTGCACCTCGCTGAGCTCGGCCGCCCACGCGTCGAAGTCTTCAGGGAAGTTGGGCGACGTGACGGCACCCACGCTCTTGGCATGGGCCAAGAGCTGTTCAGGGTCGTTGGACCAGTCCGAGAAGTCGGCTGGCGGGGCCACTGCGGCGACGGCACGAACCTGGGGACGAGACGCTGCTGCGCAGATCGAAAGCGCCGCGCCCGTCCCGAACCCGATCACCGAGACCGACGAGATGTCGTCGCGCTCAGCCATCGTGTCGATGGCTGCCTCGATGTCACGCAACCAACCAGCGAGCGAGAAGTCGCCTTCGCTTCCGCCACAGCCGCGGTAGTGCATGGCGAGCACGGCGGCGCCTTTGGCCTCGGCGATGCGATCAGCCAACGAGTGGTACGACTGCCCAGAACGCGCCGCCCCGATGGCTGCGGTCGGAAAGCCGTGACAGATCACGAATCCTGGAGCGCCGCCGCTCGGGATCCGTTCCGGCAATGCCAGATGCCCCTCGAGTGTCAGCTCGTCGGAGCGGAACTGCAAGGTCAGGCCTTGGCGAGTCGGTAGCCGCGGTTGCGGGCTTCAGCCAACGTGTCCGGCGAGAAGCATGCGAACTGCTCTGATTCCATGAGCTCGTCGATGCGGGACACGTCGGTCCACTCGTCAAGGTCATAGACCCGCTGGGAACGCTTGTCTCCGACGTAGCGGAAGTGTTCGAACTTTCCGGGACGATCCATGCGCCGATCCTAGGGCGAGGCGTGCGCTGAACGTCGCACCAACCCATGACTCTCGTGCGCCGTGGAGGCCGAAAACGCAGAATCGCCCCGGACCGAAGTCCGGGGCGAT